>JABDAD010000015.1 GCA_013289335.1 Alphaproteobacteria bacterium
TATTTTGGTTGGGGATAAGGTAACGGTTGAAATGACGCCTTATGATCTTTCAAAAGGCAGAGTCATTCATAGGCACAAATAAAAAAGCATGAAAGTTGTCTTAGCTTCTCAATCTCCAGCTAGATTAGAATTATTACATCGTATTGGTATATTGAATGTTTCAGTGATACCAGCTAATATTGACGAATCATCTTTAAAGAATGAGAAACCAAAAGATTTAGCGATAAGACTCTCTAAAGAAAAAGCGTTGAAGATATCCTCTAACTTTGGCAACCAAGAATTAATCATAGCAGCTGATACTGTTGTTTGTGTTGGGACCAGAGAACTTCCAAAACCGCGTACAGATTTAGATGTGAGATATTGTTTGTCTTTACTTGCAGGAAGAAGACATAGAGTCTATACAGGTGTCACTATAGTAAAATCTGGAACTGATCAAATTAGAACGAAATTAGCAAAAACAATTGTAAAAATTAAAAAATTAACATCTGTAGAAATAGAAGAGTTCATAGCATCTAAAGAAGGTCTAAACAAAGCAGGAGGCTACTCTATTCAAGGCTTTATGCAGTGTTTTGTTCCATTTATAAATGGACAGGTTTCTAATGTAATTGGTTTGCCATTGTTTGAAACAAAAAATATGTTAGTATCTCTCGGTTACAAATTTTAGGTCATAAAATGGCAGGACATTCCAAATTCAAAAATATTCAGCACAGGAAAGGAGCGCAAGATAAAAAAAGAGCAAAAATCTTTACAAGATTAGTGCGCGAAATACAATCAGCATCAAAGACAGGAGGGCCTGATCCAGATTCAAATCCCAGACTTAGAACAGCAATAAGTGCAGCAAAATCTATGAATCTCCCAAAAGAGAGAATAGAGCGTGCGCTTAGTTCCAACAATCAGGATAGTAGTGACTATATAGAAATCAGATATGAGGGATACGCACCTGGCGGCGTTGCTTTGGTTGTTGAGGCACTTACTGACAATAAAAATAGGACAGCTTCAGATGTAAGATCTAGTTTTACAAAATATGGCGGTAATCTTGGAGAAACTGGAAGTGTAAGTTTTATGTTTGATCATTTAGGTATTATTACATTTCCTGCAAATATTGCAAGTAGTGAAAAAATACTTGAATTAGCTATTGAAAGCGGTGCAATGGACGTGGAATCTGATGAATTCTATCATACAATTTATACTGCAATAGAAGATTACTCTCCTATGTTGGAAAAATTATCCAATATTGTAGGTAGTCCAGAAGAAGCTTGTATAGGTTGGAAACCTCAAAATATAATTACTATTACAGAAAAAGAAAAAGCAGAAAAATTGCTCAAGTTAATAGACTTACTGGAAGAAAGTGAAGATATTCAAAAGGTTTTTGGTAATTATGAATTTTCTAGTGAAATAATAGAATTTTTAAGTAATTAATTGATTATGATATACCAGAATACAATGATTTTGCCTTATCAACTGAAGGCTGAGTAAATGGGTTTAGAGATTTGCATTTAGCAATATGCTGGATCACTATCAGCCATTTACATATTGTTTTTACGCCAAAATTTTCTTCAAATTCGCATGGTTTTCCTGAATTTTTAATAGATTGATTAAATAGTTTCATATGATTTTTCATTGCATCTTCTAAAAATTTCTTGCTATCTGATGATGAAACATTACGATCTAGAAAAGGCAACATATAGTAAATTTTATCGTCAGGCCCATCAAGATATAGCTGCAATTGACTATGCTCATCTATCGTTCCACGAGAAATTAATGTTGTAAAGCCAAAACCATCTTTCCCAAGAGATTCAGCTACAATTTGCCTAACCCACTCAGCAAATCCTAGTAATTTGCTATCGTAAACTGATATAACAAAAATATTCTTACCAAGTCTGTATAAATCTAACAGAGAATCAGCGTAATTTATAGCCTCTTGCATTTTTGAAAAATTTCTTGCTTCATTGGCTATTGCAACAATATCGCCTCCCGCTAAGTGAAGTGGTAGCATAGATGAATTTAAAAAAATGGAAAATCTTCCACTCAAAGATAATTCATATTTATAAAATATTGCATTAGTACTTAGAGAAAGTCCTTCTTGTACTAGCGGTGAATTTTCATTTTCTGATACAATATAAGTTCTGCAATTTCGTAACTCTCCTGCCAATATATATTTAAGAATAAGTATGGTTTCATCGGTTTTACCAGACTTACTTATTACCGTAATAACAGTGTTTTTGCTATTAAGTTCAGAAATTAAATTATCAATTTGATCGCTATCAATAGAATCAACAAAAATAATTTTTTTTGTTAAATTCACACATGACATCAATGCTCTAGTGTTTAGCGCAGACGCTCCAAGCCCTATGAGAAGAATATTATTTATAGAATCATCGCATTTTTCAGACAAAAGTTTTGATTCTTCTTCGTCAGAAATTACAAAAATTTGATTTTTCACTTTAACTCGTTAATTTCTCTTAATCTTGGCGCATTAGCGTCTCTCTCGTTTAATATAGCCCTATCTCCAGCTGGCCAATTTATTTTAATATCTATATCATTCCAACATACAGCAAATTGTGCATCTGGATTAAACAAGGCTGTTACTTTATATGTCACATCAGCAATCTCTGAGATTACCTGAAAACCGTGCAAAAAACCATCAGGAACCCACAATAATTTCCCATTTTTATCAGACAATTCTATGCCAAAAAATTTTCCAAATGTTTTCGACTCTGGCCTTATATCTACTGCAACATCATATATTGAGCCATTTATAGATCCAACAAGCTTACCTTGTCCTTTTTGAGCATGCAATCCTCTAATAACATGTTGGTAAGATCTAGAATGATTATCTTGGACAAAATCTTCGTTTATGCCGATTTTTTTAAATTTCTCTCTATTGTATCTTTCAACAAAAAAACCTCTATTATCTGAGTAGGTTTCTAGTTGTATAACATATAGTCCTTCAATATCTGTTTCAATTTTTTGCATATTTTTCCATGAAAATTACTAGCTAAATAATACTAAGTTGTAAAATAGAGTTTTTAGCATCTTATAGCGATTTGGTCAATCTATAGGGTGAGACTACATCTCTCTAGAAGCAGTTTTCTGTTTCATTTTAGGCTTAGCGTAAGAAGTTTTATGCTGTTCTTCAATATTTTGTGTTTTTGCATGAATAGGAGACGATAGCATTTTTTCTGTAACTTTTGATATAATTCCCCTCTCTGCCTCCGGCATGTCGACAGCGGCATGTCTTGCCTCATCAACTTTTTTGGAGACTATATCTTTCTCCAAAGATTTGATAGAACTTAGAGCAACTCCTGCTTCTCCCATCATATCCTTAACAAATTTTTGGGCTCTCATAGAATCGACAGGATCCTTTCCGGATACTCTATCTATAATTTCACTTTCTACAGATTTTTCAAAAGCTCTTGCTAACGATGCTTTCTTTACATCTTTAATTTGCTGATCTGTAATACCTGCCATTTTTAGCCTTCTTTCACAGATTTTCATTTGAAAATCAGCAGATGTAGCTCCTGTTTCGAACCTACTTACTTTGCAAGAAACCATTTCATCAATTACATTGTCCAATTTTAATGACAAAAGGTCTAAATATTCTACTTGGGCTGTTTTCAAACTTTCTGCGATAATTTTTTCTCTATCTTTTGGATCGAAAGAACTTTCAATCATCTTCAATTGTTCGGTATGAGCTGTTGAATCCAAACCAGCTGATTCTGCATCCCATTTACTTTTTAAATTGTGTACATAATAGGCTTTGAGATCTTCTTTTGTAGCATCTGCTAAAGCTTCTTTGCTCAAACTTGTTGCTTGCGTAGGTTCTTCTTCAAAAGATTTTGCTACTCTTTCAGGATTTCGTAATGCAGATAATTGCGAAATCTCTTTCTTGTATGTGTCAATTTTATCTATGCTAAATGGCAAAATACTCTTTTTTTTGCCAACTTCAATATATGCAATATCTCTACCATCCACTTTTTCAATTTGCACGAGATCAAGATCTGGTACGGTTTTTTTAATTTTTCCACTTGTATCAAATTCGAAAATCAAAGAAGAACCATTTTTTTTGCCTTTTTTATCACAAAGTTCAATACCTATTACAGCAGGACCTTTTGTTACCTTTAAGTCCACATCACTTATATTACCTTGTTCTGGCAATTTTCTACGAGTTATAGAAGCCTCTATTTTATCACTTTTGTATAATTTAGTATCACCTTCAACATTTGATACAGCAATTGTTGAAAGACCAATTTTTTCTCCATAAGCTTCAGCTTCATGTATCCTTGCACCAAAATCAATTGGCTGAGATGAATCATCTATTATTCTTGATAATAAAGACTTATCATCAGTAGTTGCAGCTCTTACATCACCACTTGATTCAGGTAGTCTACTCATATATACCTCTGCATTTTTATACAATAATTATAGTATTCCTCTATCTTAAGTTTTTGTCATACTATATAAAACAAAAAATGACTAGAAGAGCACATTAGTTCGATTTTAATTGGAAACTTAATATCAGACAATGCTAAATCCACACGTTTGGATAAGTTAGAGCTTTTTGGTTGACTTTATGTGTCAAAATAACAATCTAGCAGAAATGTCACTTTAATATTAAATCCTATATTTAATATTACTGCAATCGAAATAACCAAATTGTCTAGTAATTGCAGTTCAATTATGATATTGCTTCAAATAATACATTATTGTAGAGGTTATATGTTAAGGAAATTTATATTAATAACTTTGTCACTATGTCTTAATATGCATGCAAATGCAGATGATGGATCTAAAATCAGCTACTATGTAGATAATTTGCTAAAGCAATCCTTTTCTATATTAAAAGATTCTTCAGAATCTACAGATCAAAAAGTTCTAAAATCTGAGTCATTGATATCTGCAAATATGGATTTACCATGGATGTCTAAATTTGTCTTAGGAAAATATAGGAGAACATTAAGTCCTGATCAATTAGCTGAATTCGTAATTCTTTACTCAGATTATGTTGTAAAATCCTATGGGAATGCTGTAAAAAGTTATCAGGATCAAGGAGTAAAGGTGGTGTCACAGCAAGCGATATCTCCGAATGAGTTTATCGTAAAGACTCAGCTTACTCGTGCTGGATCTGATCCTTTATCGGTAGATTATATGGTAAGAAAATTTGGAGATAGTAAGTTCAAGGTTTTTGACGTAGTGACTGAGGGTGTAAGTCTTATAAATTCTCACCAAGCTGAATTTACTAATACCATTAGCAATCAGGGTTTCGATTCTCTGATCACGGATATAAAAGGAAAATTAAAAACTTTAGAAACTGATGGAAAATATGGAAGTAGAGAAGACTAACAAGGAAGAACTAAATGAAGTTTTATCATTAGAATATAAAACGAAAAGAGCAACAGTTAAAGGAATAGAGGAGCTACTATATAAACCAATAAAAGTTTTGGATCATGGATTCGTTAGAGTTATTGATTATATGGGCGACGATAGTGCTATAGTACAGGCTGCTAGAGTTTCTTACGGCAAAGGAACGAAGCAAGTTAATCAGGATAGAGGGCTAATAAATTACTTAATACGACATCGTCATACTACTCCATTTGAGATGTGTGACATTAAATTTCATATTAAATTGCCTATTTTTATAGCACGTCAATGGATTAGACATAGGACAGCAAGTGTGAATGAATATTCTGGTAGGTATTCTATTCTAGCAAACGATTTTTATCTACCAGTTCCAGAAAATATATCTCCGCAATCTAAAATTAATAAACAAGGTAGAGATGAAGTTGGAGTTGCACCAGAAGCGGCGATCGAAGTATTAAAAATTTTAGAAAAGGATGCAAAAAGTTGCTATAAACATTATATAGAACTGATGAATGAAGATGATTTAGGTAATATTATAGATAATGAAAAAACTGGGATTTCTCGTGAACTTGCTAGAATGAATCTAACTTTAAATCATTATACTGAGTGGTATTGGAAGATAAATTTACATAACTTGCTTAATTTTCTTTCTTTAAGAGCAGATAGTCATGCTCAATACGAAATTAGGGCGTATGCTAATGTAATGCTTGATATCGTGAAAGCCTGGGTTCCGTACACTTATGACGCTTTTGTCGAATATACGAAGGAAGGAGCGCATTTATCTAAGACGGCTATGTTGGTTATAAAAAGAATGTTATCTGGCGAAACTGTAACACAAGAAAATAGCAATCTTACGAAAAGAGAGTGGGAAGAGCTTAAAATTTTATTAAAATGATATATATTCTTGGTGCAGGTATTAGCGGAACCCTCACTGCTCTAGCTCTTGCAAGTCATGGAATTGCTACAGTAGTTTTAGACAGAAAAACGGAATTTGAACTTGAACATCCCAATGATCCAAGGACTACAGCTCTTACAAGAATTTCAAAAAATTTTCTAATAAATATTGGAGTATGGGAGGAATTTAAACATTTTTCCCAAAATATATGTGATATTTTTGTATGCCAAAATATGGCAAATAATATTCTTCATATGAAAGAAGATGAGATAGAACTTGGCTTAATGATCGAAAACAACAATTTTAGGAAAAAACTTTTTGAAATTGCGAAAAAAGAAAATTTAATTAAATTTCATTATAATACTTATTACGAGAATCTAGAATTACTAGAGAATAAAGTAAAATTTTCGTACAAAAAAGATGGGAAAGACATAAAAGTTGAACCAGAACTTTGTATTGTTGCAGATGGAAGATTTTCAAATGCAAGAAAAGAATTTTTTACAAATTATTTTGAGAAAGATTATAACCAAAAAGCCATTGTATTTAATATCAAACATTCAAAAAATCATGAAGGTGGAGCGATTGAGCATTTTTTATATAGAGGGTCATTTGCAACATTGCCATTGAAAGGAGGCTATAGTTCATCCATAGTATGGGTAGAAGATACAAAAGTAGCAGAATTTTTACTTACACAAAAAAACAAAGATCTAGAAAAACTTATACTACAATTTATTGGTGGAGCTCTTGGTGATATAGAAATAACAACAAGACCAGAAGCATTCCCTTTATCAGCCTTTGTAACTCAGAAATATTATAAAGGAAATTTAGTTTTAATTGCAGACTCAGCTCATGTTGTACACCCACTTGCAGGGCAGGGGCTTAATATGGGTATACAAGATATCATATATCTTACAGATCAAATCGCAAAAAATTTAAATCTTGGTTTTACTTTGGATGAGGTTATGTTAAAAAAATATGAAAAAGTAAGAAAGATAGATAATATGCTTATGCTAAGGATTACAGATTCTATAAACACAATTTTTACTCATAGATTTAGGCCATTAAATAGAGCTACAGAGCTTGGTCTATCCATAGTAAATGCGATTACTCCTGTTAAAAATTTTCTTGTTGATTATGCAAAAGGTAGAAATTGATACAAAGTTCATATATGAGAAATTAGGAACAATAACTCAAGTTAATTGACTACATATAATGCTTTTTAATTATATCTTGCATAGTATAAAGTCCAGGTTTTTGTTCTTTAAGCCACAGAGCAACATTAATAGCGCAATGAGCAAATACATCTCTATTTTCTACTTTATGGCTTATAGATAAAGTTTCAGATTCTCCATAAAAACTTACAATATGTTCAGCAGCAACTGATCCAGCTCTTATTGATGATATAGAAATTTCACCATCTTTTCTTATAGGGTTGTTCGACCTATCAGTAATTATATTAGCATTTTTTTTACCAATACCTTGTGCTATGAAGTCACTTAACATAAGAGCAGTCCCAGAGGGAGCATCTCGTTTTTTTCTATGATGTATATCTAATATTTCAGCATCAAAACCTGTCCCCAAAACTTCGGCCATTTTTTTAGTTAAATAAGCCATTAAATTAGCTCCTATACTAACATTTGGTGCATGCATTACAGGTGCTTGAGTTGAAAGTTCATCTATAGCAATAAGACAGTCACTGCTTAAAGAAGTAGTGCCGATTAAAAGTGGTACAGGCTTTATTTTAAGAAGAGTTTTGACAAGCGATATGGTCCCATCATTTAGACTAAAATCTATAATAAAATCCGAGGAATTAATAAAATTAGTAATATTATCACCTCGTTTAAAACAAGAAATTAAATCTATCATTTTATATGTAGAAGTAACTGAAACTATTGCTTTTCCCATTCTTCCAGTGCTGCCAAAAATCCCTAAACGTTTCATATATAACCCATATTTCCAAAATTATAAAATATCAAGATTTTAGAAAATTACTTGAAGTTTTTTATAGAAATAGACGGAAAATATGGATATATTCTCAAAAAGATTTATTATGGAATGAATGAATGAAAAAGAAAGCTGTTATATTAGTTAGCGGTGGAATGGATTCTACAACAGTTGTCGCTATGGCCTTGAGAGATGGTTTTGATGTGTATCCTTTAAGCTTTTCTTATGGACAAAGACATATAGTGGAGTTAGAAAAAGCAAAAAAAATGATGGAGTCCTTTGGTTTACAAAATCATAGAATCGTCGCTCTTGATCTTAAAACTTTTGGTGGTTCTGCTCTCACTGATGATACTATAAAAGTACCTAAATACAACTCTTTTAATGAAATTTCTCCGGGAATTCCAGAGACATACGTGCCTGCGAGAAATACAATTTTTCTGAGTATAGCTCTTGCATATGCAGAAACAATAGGTGCATATGATATCATGTTCGGAGCTCATTCACAAGATGCAGCGAATTATCCTGACTGTAAAGAAGAATATATTGAAGCATTTGAAAAAATGGCAAATTTAGGTGTAGGATATACATCGGATGAGAAAAAGGTAAGAATACATGCTCCATTGGTGAAATTATCAAAAGCAGAAATTATGAAAATAGGCCTTGATTTAGGTCTTGATTATTCAAATACTATATCATGTTATGATCCAACACCAGAAGGTTTATCATGTGGTTTTTGTCTATCGTGTTTGATGAGGAAAAAAAGTTCAGCGGAAAATAACATAAAGGATCCAACAAAATATGTATGAGTATTAGATGTTTATAGAATTTCCTAGTTTTAAGTTTGGAGATTATGCTCTAAGATCTATCAATCCAGAAAAAGATGCAGAGCGATTTCTTAAATATATCAACCAAGAAGAAGTAAGTGATTTTATAGGTGAAGATAGTGTCCCAAAGAGTTATGATGCTGCGTTGAATGAGTTGAAATATTGGTCAAGTCTATTTTTATACCAAAGAAGCTACTATTGGTCTGTTGTTGATGGAAATGATGAAATTATAGGAACTGCTGGTTTTAACAATATAAGCAGACAGCATTTAAGAGGTGAACTTAGCTATGACTTAGATAAAAATTATTGGGGAAAAGGTATTATGACAAATGCTATTTTTCATATTATAGAATTTTCATTTAAAAAAATGGGGTTAGTGAGGATCCAAGCAACTGTGGGTCAGCATAATCTAAGATCGTTGAAACTTTTAGAAAATCTGGGCTTTAAGAGAGAAGGTGAATTATCTAAATACGAAAAACTAAAAGGAAAACACTATGATTTTTATATGTATGCAATTACAAGAAATGTATAGTCTTTTACTTTGGAGGATACGTTAGGCGCTAATGCGCGCAACCTATAAATAATTAGGTGAGCGAGGAACAATGCGTACGTTACAAGGACTATTATAATTTTCTGGAATAACCATATTCTATGTTTGAGATTTAATTTTGAGGCAAAATGAGTAGATGTGTAACTAAAGGAGAAGAGGAAGTGAGGGATAGAGTAATCGAAGAATCAGTTATTTTTGTGGAAAATTCTAGTCTTACAATTGAACCTGGTTTGGTGTATATTGTTAGTAATATTACATTAGTGAATAATGCAAAGATTATAATAGAATCAGAAGGAGAGTTGAAAGCTAATATAGTACTGAAAGATGGCAGTAGTTTTGTTATTAAAGTTGGTGGAAGTTTTATAGGATATATTGGTCTAGCCCCTTTGTTTCAAAAAATTGATGTTACTCATTCTGAGGAAGAATTGTTGTATTTTGCCTCCGATTTTGCTAGTTCTCTTACGGGCGAGAGTTCTGCAACAGAATTTTAAACTAGAGCTTTAATAAATAATCAAAATACGAATTCTTGGATTTTGTTGGAAGACTAGAGTGCAAGAAATCTCGAGATATCCAGCCATTTGCAAGTGCTATTTCTTCAAGACAAGCAATTTTAATCCCTTGTCTCTTTTCTATTACTTGCACATAATGAGAAGCATCAAGTAGAGACTCGAAGGTTCCAGCATCAAGCCAAGCGGTTCCATGCTCTAAAATTTCAAGTCTCAGTTTTTGTTCATCAAGATATAGATTATGAATATCTGTGATTTCAAGTTCGCCTCTTGCGGACGGTTTTAAAGTTTTTGCCTTTTCAACTACTGTATTATCATAGAAATATAAACCAGTAACTGCATAATTTGAAATAAATTCTTTTGGTTTTTCAACAATTGATCTAACCTTTCCGTCTTCATCTAGATCAACTACTCCATATCTTTGAGGGTCTGAAACTCTATAGCCAAAAATCACTCCTCCATTTTTTAGTGCAAAAGCATTTTTTATTTGCTTTTCAAAAGTACTTCCATAGAAAATATTGTCTCCAAGAATCAAACAAACTGATGATTCTGCAATAAACTCTTCTGCAATAATAAAACTTTGAGCAATACCATCTGGAGATTCCTGAATTTTATATGATAAATTTATGCCAAAATTTTTACCATTACCAAGAGCCTTTTGCATTTTTGGAGTATCTTCCGGTGTACTTATGATTAAAATGTCTTGAATTCCAGCTTGCATAAGAACTGAGATTGGATAATATATCATTGGTTTATCATAAACAGGAAGTAATTGTTTTGAGACGGAAATTGTAATAGGATACAGCCTTGTTCCGCTGCCACCGGCTAAAACTATACCTTTCATTTTATATACCAATTAATTGTTTCTTCTAATGCTGTATCAAATATATAGGATGGTTTAAAACCCAACTCTTTTGATACTTCACTATTATCAATAGCATATCTAAAATCATGCCCTGGCCTATCTTTTACAAATTTAATTTGTTTTCTATAAGCTATATTATTTTTCTTTTCAAGAATATCGCAAATTTTATAAGCTACATCTATATTTCTAAGTTCATTATTCCCACCGAAAAGATATTTTTTTCCCGATTTTCCATTTTGAAGTGCTAAAAATATACCATCAACATGATCTTCTACATAGATCCAATCTCTGATATTCTTTCCATTACCATATATTGGGATTTCAAGACCATTTATTGCATTCGAAATTATCTTTGGTATTAGTTTTTCTGTATGTTGAAATGGACCGAAATTATTGCTGCAGTTAGTTATGATTACAGGGAGTTGATATGTCTCAAACCATGCTCTGCAGAGATGATCTGAAGAGGCCTTGCTCGCAGAATATGGTGAATTGGGAGCATAAGGTGTAGAACTTGAAAATGCAGGATCAGTGTAGTTTAGGGAGCCGTATACTTCGTCCGTAGAAATATGTATAAATCTAAACTTATTAGCATGATTTTCAGGAAGATTTTTAAAATATTGTAATGATAGATTCAAAAGATTAAAAGTACCATTAATATTTGTTGTAATAAATTCTGCGGGACCAGAAATTGAATTATCAACATGAGATTCTGCCGCAAAATTAACTATAGAAGTAGGATTATATTTATTTAATAATTCTCTCACAATGACAGAATCGCAAATGTCTCCCTTAACAAAACAATAATTAGGATTTTTGGAAACTGAAGCTAAATTCTTAAGATTTCCTGCATAGGTTAACTTATCAAGCACAACAACTTTATAGGCTTTGTCAATTGCCTTTTTCACAAAGCAACTGCCTATAAATCCAGCTCCGCCAGTAATAATTATACAATCTGCCATTGAATAACTTTTCCTATTTTAATCATTCTAGAAATAATTAGACTATTTGATAATATACTTCGTCAATCGATTCAATCTTCATTTCATCGCTTGAATATAGAATAGCCATTACATCAAAACTACCAATTTTCTCTGTAGAGATTATATAACGAATTGTGCATTTTTTTTCCATCTTGTGATGGGATTATTTTTTTTTCTTCAATTTTCCAAAAACCAGACTGTTGTATGCAGAGATTTATCTGGTTTTGTAGCTCAGAACGACTATTAACCAGAAACTTACCATTAGCTCTCTTAGTGAAATTTATAGAAAATAAAGTATCTATCTCTTGGGCCCAAATGTCATTTTCTAAAGCACCCATTTCCATTTGAATTTTGTTATATTTTTCTGCTAAAATTTTAATTGTCATAATAAAACTCCTCTAGTTATCCTCACTTAACAATTTAATATTCCCACCAGCTGCAGTAAGATTAATACATACTGCTCTCTCTGTCATAAATCGCATCAAATAATGTGGGCCTCCGGCCTTGAAGCCAGTACCAGATTTATTTTCCCCACCAAATGGTTGTGATTCAACTTGCGCTCCGATAATAGAACGATTTATATAAATATTTCCAGCTTTAATCAGATTTTTGACATAAGTAATTTTTTTGTCAATACGTGTCTGTAAACCGAATGTTAGGCCATAGCCATAATTATTTATATCTTCAATAACTTTTTCTAAATCTGAGGATTTATATTTACAAACATGCAATATTGGCCCAAATGTTTCGGATTCTAAATCATTAATACCACCAACCTCAATAATGTGGGGATAAAAATAACTTCCATGTTGAGCCTGGTTATTGTATGTATTATGAGCTGATATAAGCTTAAATCCTTGCTCTTGCATACGATTTATATGTTCTTGTAGTTGATGTTTACTTGCCTGATCTATAACAGGGCCTATATCATATGTAATATCTGTAGTATCACCAATTTTAAGTTCTTGCATTGCACCAACTATCATAGTTACGAGTGGCTCATAAATTTCTTCTTGTATATAAAGAATTCTAAGAGCTGAGCATCTTTGTCCTGCAGAATAAAACGCGGAATATATAACATCATCTGTAACTTGCTCAAGAAGTGCTGAGCTATCAACAATCATCGCATTTTGGCCACCAGTCTCAGCAATGAGTGGTACTATAGCTCCATCTCTTTGTGCAATGGTAATGTTCAAACTTTTTGCAGTTTCAGTTGAACCAGTAAAAGCTATACCCTTGATCCTATTATCTGAGACAATAGTTTCTCCTATTGAACTTCCTGATGCGATAAGAAATTGCAAAGCTCTGGTTGGAATTCCTGCTTTATAAGCTAGTTTTACAACAAAATTTGCTATTAAT
Source organism: Alphaproteobacteria bacterium (assembly GCA_013289335.1). GTDB lineage: Bacteria > Pseudomonadota > Alphaproteobacteria > Rickettsiales > Rickettsiaceae > JABDAD01. Next base: position 13,285 of record JABDAD010000015.1, read on the forward strand.
GAAGTTTGCCCTGCAGCCTTTGCAAGTACCGTATTACCAGCCACTAAAGCAGCAATTATTTGTCCTAAGAATATAGCTAACGGAAAATTCCAAGGGCTTATACATAAAAAAGTCCCACGGGGATGCCATGAAAGTATATTTTGTTCCCCAGTAGGTCCTGGTAAAATAGTATCTTGAATAATTTTTTCTGCTTGTAATGCATAATAGTTACAAAAATCTATAGCTTCTCTAACTTCACCTATGGAATCTTGAACTGACTTACCTCCTTCTCTTATTAATAATGAATATATTTCATATTTATTATCTTCTAAAAGAATAGCAAGCTTTCTAGTGCATTCTACCCTTACCGGCACTTCTGTTTTTGCCCACGTACTAAAATAACTATCTGCAATTTCCAAAGCTCCTTTTAGTTCACTTGATTTAGCATTCGAAACTTCACCAATTTTTTCAGCATTATTTCCTGGCCTAAATACATCTATAGAATATTTTGTTTCAATAATCTCTTTAGAATCTATTAATGACCCTACTATATAGACCTTATTATAGTATTTATTTAATTCTGTCTGTAACATTTCAATATTCATAATATATCCTAAATCCATTCCTAAAGAATTGTTCCTATTTTTATAGAGCTTTGCAGGAGACATGATAAATTTAGAGTTTTTATCTAAAGTCTCTACTACGCGCTCTGATATTGGTTTAACAATATTTTTAGTATCTATCTTATCATCATTTACTATATTAACAAATGATGTACTTGCTCCATTTTCTAGTAATCTTCTAATCAAGTAGGGTAATAAATCTTTCATTTTTCCTATTGGGGCATAGACTCTAACTTTATAATCTTTAACAAGTTCATTATGTAGGCTATTGCCCATACCATATAATTTCTGTAATTCGAATTTTTTTTCACCAGCAATATCTAATATTGTTGATGCAGTCAGAGCATTGTGCGTTGCAAACTGTGGATAAATATAGTCTGAGTTTTCTAACATTTTTTTCGCACATGCTATATAATGAGCATCGGTAAATTCTTTATGAGTAAATACAGGGAAATCTACAAAACCATTCTCTTGTGCGTATTTAATTTCAGTATCCCAGTATGCACCTTTTACAAGTCTTACAGGTATTTTCTTCTTTGCTTGTTTTGCTAATTTTACTATGAATTCCGTAATAGATAAAGCTCGCTTTTGATATGCTTGTACAACAAACCCAATTCCGTCAAAATTTTTAAATTCTTTCATTTGTACTATTTCAGTAAGTATGCTCAAATAAACATCTTGCCTTTTTGATTCTTCTGCATCAAAAGTTATGGTAATTCTATGATCTTGAGCACGAGATATGAGTTCTAGAAGTCTTGGTATGAGAGTTTGCTGAATCTCTGAGTATTTTAAAAGTTCTACTCTTGGGAAAAACGCACTCAACTTTATTGATAAATTTGGTCTTTCATAAATTCCTTCTCCGGAGCATGGGAAGTAAAAATTAAGCTTTTCTATTGCTTTTAAATAAGAGTCAAAATATTCCTCAGCTCTGCTAGTAGTTCTTGCAGATTCTCCTAGTAGATCAAAGGAATAAAAATATTCTGGTTTAGCTCTTGCGTTTTGCATAGAGGACTCTATGTCATAACCAATAATAAACTCATTACACAGAAATTTTATAGCATGTTTTATCGTTGTTAAAATTAAAGGGTCAGCTAATTTTGTGGTGAGTTTTGTAAATGCATTATTTATAGTATGCATATCTACTGCTTTACTAAGCACAAATAATCCTACTGAACTGAGTTCAACAATCCGTGATTTCGCAAATCCTATGTATTTGCGCCATTCTTTATTACTCAACTTATCAATAATAAGTTCTTGAGCAGTATAATCGTCAGGTATTCTAATTAAGCTTTCTGCAAGGCTTAAAATAGCTACACCTTCGTTTGTAGATAAATTATATTTTTGAAGAAATTGCTCAACACTAAAAGTTCTATCTTTCCTGATATTCTCTATTAGTTCTGAAGATTTTTGTGATATTCTGCTATTTTTTCTAAAATCAAAAGTGAACTCAGGGAGTAAATTTTTGATATATTCGTATTCATCATTAAATGCGTTTTTTGAAATTTGCAAAAACATTTTCTTAAACTTTGTGTTCATGAAACTTCTATCGATATTTTAGTTAAGTACCTTGTCTTATAAAAATAAAGCCCAATTAAACTCATAAAAGATGTAGCAATAACATAATAGCTACATCCATTTAAACTTCCATATGTGTTGTATAAATAAGCAATAATATATGGTGTGGTACCACCAAATATACTAGTAGCCAGATTGTAGGAAACAGATAAGGCTGTTGATCTAATAGCAGTAGGGTATAATTCCGCTTGTAATGCAGGTTCAGCTCCTATATATGATGCAGCAATTATTGCTAGAAGAATTTGGAATAATACGACAACTTCGAAGCTACCAACTTCGATGTTATTAGTAATAGTTGATATGGATATGAGGCTTAGTGATATAATGAAAACGTATAGTTTTTTTCTTCCAATTAGATCTGAAATTTTTCCAGATAGACAGCATGCTAACGCCATGATTACATAGCAAACAGCATTTAATTTATCAACTGCCCCTTCTGAAAATTCTCTAGTATTTTTAAGAAAATTTGATAAGTAAATAGCTTGAAAATAGAATAAAACGGATCCAGTGGAATTTATCATAACTGAAACTAACATATCAAACGAGTGATACCTGAATACGTATCTCAGCGGAGATTCAATAATTTCTCCTTTCTTCTCGAGTTGGGTAAATAATGGAGTTTCTTCTGTGTATTTTTTTATATATAGACCTGCAAACATTATAAAAATACCGATTATAAATGGCATCCTCCACCCCCATGTATCAAAAGATTCTTCCGATAAATTTTCTCGTACTATGTAGGACATTATGGTGCCAAGTAATATCCCTATACATATTCCAGCCATAGGAATGCTACCTATGACCCCTCTGTTTTTTTTATCCGAATGTTCAATAAGAAATGATATTGAACCAGTAAGAGCGCCCCCCATAGATAGTCCTTGTAGCATTCTCATAAATATCATTAAGTAAGATGCATAACTTCCTATTGTATCATAAGTTGGTAATATACCTATAATAGCAGTTGGTAGAGACATACATAATATGGAAGATGAAAGAGCAAATTTTCTTCCGAATCTGTCTCCTATCACACCAAATACAATGCCACCTAAAGGCCTCATCAAGTAGCCAGCTGCAAAGACAAGCAGAGCATTTAGCATCGATATTTTTGTGTCTGTATCTGGAAAAAATTTTGTTCCAATTAAACTTGCAAAGTTACCAAATAAGGCATAATCATACCACTCAAACGTATTTGCTATTCCGCTTGCTGTAATAAGCTTTTTCTTATTCATTTATCTATTCATCTTTTTTGCTTTATTTTCTGAATATACAATGAAAAGTGTCGCAGGAATAATAATTGCAGCACCATATAGTGTACTTTTAGTTGGGACTTCATTAAAAATAATATATCCAGCCAGTGATGAAAATAAAAGTTCCAAATATCTGTACGGAGCCACTGCGGTTGCATCAAGTAAAGCAAATGCTTTAAGTATAAAAAATAAAATCAAATTTGCGCTACACCCAAAAATAAAAAATAAAGTCCATTGCTCTATAGTTGGAGATTTCCAGTATATCATTGCAGGAATAAAAGAGAGTACGGCTGTAATTAATGCTGAGTAAAATAACATACTCACCATTGTTTCCTTTATTATAAATTTTTTATTAATAATATCAAGGCCTGCAAACCCAAATGCAGAAACTACAAAAATTATAGAACCTATTGTAAATTCTTCTTCTGTGATCCCTATCACCATAGAGATTCCGGCAAAACCTACAAATGTTGCAACCCATCTTTGCCATGTAATATTTTCACTTAAGAAAAATTTGGCAAGAATTAATGTAAATAATGGGATGGTAAAGCTTATCAAAGTTGCAGAAGTAATAGGAGCAATGTTAAGACCGAATGTCCATGCTGTCATCCCCAAGAACAACAATAACCCTCTACAGAAATGGACTAAAGGCCTGGAGCTCCTAGCACCATAATACATAACAAATGGCAGTAACGTGAGCGCGCTAAAAAGAAATCTCAGAAATGCGACTTGAAAACTATGTAGGTCATTTCCTGCATATTTTGCAATTGAATCATTTAGCACACTACTAGCAAGGCTTAAAATAAACCATCCTACACCTATAAAATATTTGCAAGAATAATTATTCATACTTATTTTTATTTTGAAATCTGCGAGATAATACAATAATTCATCATTTTAGCCAAGTTTTTTCTTGGATTATGAATTTCTAATATTTATATCTTCAGACTTTGGCGCATCACCACGAGCAAAATGCATGACCTAGCCTTTAAGAAATGCTAGGTGTTTAGAAGATATACTTTATCACACAGAAATACCTCTTACACACCCATATCACTATAATATGATTTGGTATTATTATGTTACTTCTCTGATGGGTATGGACTCGTATATGGTAGGATCTTATGGTGACGAGGAGCCTAATTATTAGTTGAGAATATATTTTTTGAAATATATCAAAATACTTGATCCTGTAGTTTAGTATATACCTTATTCCTAGTAGCAAGGAGGTATGATAATGACAAAATGGTGCGTAAAAGACTTAAGTAAACTTACTGGTATATCAGTGCAAGCCTTGCATTATTACGGGCCTGTAATGAAATTAACTTAAGGTTGATTATTGTATATAATTATGTTACAATCACTTTATATTAATTTAAATTAGTCTATTCTTAATGTCTCGTTTTGGTGATTTTACAGCAGAAGAATGGGTGGCTGATCCTATTTTAAACAAGCGCTCTATCACGCCTCCTCGTTCTATGGTTAGGGAATCTATTGATACAATCAGACCAGTTGATTTTGCTGCATCTTCTAAGCGTTTGGAAGAAAGAAATGAGGAATTGGGTGGTGTAAAGGCTCACTTATTAACGTCAAGTTTGTCTCGTTATGCTGCTATGCCAGACATAATTAGGCAAATTGATGGAGAAGTTTCTAATAATGAATCATGTATTGATACTCTTAGTACTAAATATGATACTATATTCTCAATATACCATTCTTCATTGACTGCAAGTAGTTTTCCTATTTTTTACAAAGAAACATATACTATAGTTGCTGGATCTAGTAGCTTAGAAGCTTCAGTAGCACATTATCGGATAAATCACGATATACCAGTTGATTTGACAACATCCACAGTATTTGGTGTATCTACTATAGAAATGGCTGAAGATAGTGCGAAATCCAGTGATGCTGCTTCTTCTAAAGCATCTAGCACTTCTGGGTCTACAAAAGCATCTAAAAAAGCAATATTACTCCATCCACTTGAAATAGAGTTACTAACGGTTGCTGCTCACGATTTAGTAGTTGCGCTCGATAAAAGAGCAGTCCTTCTAGATATTTTTGATAAGGACCAAAAAACGGAAATTGGAAGATTAAAGGTGGATAAATCAGGTAAGATCGAAACTCATACTATAGTTTTATACAAACAAATAAATGAGTCAGGTACACAAATATCTATCATTGATCCAAATAATTCTACTTTTAGTAAACATCTAGATCATCCTATTTTTAAGGCTTGTATCAATTCTGTTATACCATCTTCAGGTTGGATTGATATAGTAGCAGCTACACAAAAACCAATAAAAATATATACAAGCCCTGAAGGAGCGCCTATAGGTCCTGAGCCAGAGCATTTTAGAGATTGTGAGGATATATCTGTGAAAATAGCAACATGGTTAAATAGGCCTGATATAGTTATTCCTCAAAATCTATCTTTTGAGTCAAAAGGGCATTCCATTATAGATTTGCCTATAATGCGCGCTATTTCTAATGTGTATGAAACTTATGGTGATCTTACAGAGTTGCATTCAAAACTTCCTTTAAGAGGGAGGCAGTCTTCAATGCAAGATGTCATATTAGAAATTGCTAGATTAGAAAAGTTTATTAACATACAAAAAGATTTGCTATTTGGAGCAATAAACAAGCCTACTTTAAGCAAGAAAGTACAAAGTGATTTGAAACAAAAAGTACTGAATAATCATATGTCAATGTTTGAAGTTATAGCATATGATACAGATCCAGAAAAATATATGCAGCCTTTAAAACAGGTGATCGTATTTAATGTAAGTTTAATCTCTGATCCATCTGTAGGATTCATGGAAATTATGGGATCTACAGAATTAAGTGGAGGTTTAGATGAATGATAAGTCACGTAAGCCTTCATATTTAGTAGAATGGTGCAAATACGGTGATATATCTATGATACGAGAGATTCTTGCTGAAGAAAAAGGTTTAGATATATGCTACGGGGAGGGTACCTATTTCTATTGTGCGTTAGATTTATCCGATGAAAGTAAATGTTTAGAGATTTTAGATGCGCTATTATCATATGCAGAAGAGACAAAAGTAAGTAAGAGAAAATTAGCTGAGACTATTAGTGATGCGATGGAACGAGTGCGTGGTACAATTTATGATTCAGCGAAAGAGAAGCTAGAACCATATTTGAAACCTGAGGATGAAAGAAGTAGTGAGTATTTTGAAGCTGATGAACCAGTAGGAGTGATGCTACATTCTCTCGAAGAAAGTGCAAAAGCTGCTGAAAAAGGTGATATTGAAGCACTAATTCGTGTTTTTGATAAAAATAGTAACATCTATGCACTTAGGGTAGTTTCGTTAGCGGCAGAGAAGAATCAAGATGGAGTGATTGAGGCTGTCGCAAGTATGATGGACACATCTGATGAAAAAGCTAATATTTTTAGAATTGCAGGGGATTTTTATGCTCAAATTTCTTTAGACAAATCTGCAGCATATTACACAAGATCTTTAGAGTTACATCCTGGATGTTTTATTACTTTATCTAAACTTGGTGCATTATATGAAGAATTTTTTTGCAAGAGTGGTGATGACATACTTAGAGAAAAAGCTATAGGATATTATAATCTTGCTATTCCAACATCAGAACATAAGATAGAGTCAATATGCTATATTGTAACAATAGTTCAAAGTCATTTGAAGATTTTACAAGAAGCTTCTGCGTATGAATCTGCTAAGTCACAAATTGTTTTTTTGGATGAATTATTGTCCTTCTCATCAGAATCTTATCACCCAGAAATATCTCTTGCAGGTGAGATACCTGAGTAGTTTCATAGGTAATTTCCTGTCTATAGTTTCTTATGCGGGTTGGTGTGGCGGCTTCACATAATTCAAATCAAAATATTATAACTATAGTAATTTAATTTGAGTTTTGTGCTAAGCGTGACGAGCAAAGCCTATGAGCATTAAGTAAGCAAGAAGCAACAACAAGCAAACCCTAAGTAAATTAACTATGTAATTTCTTGTGGATTTACTTTACCTTACCGAGACAGCCGAAGCTCTAGTAGATGTTTGCCTGTTAATTTTTGATACGGCTTTAATAGAGGATGATGTGACAAAAGGGCTTGAGCTTACCGCACTTCTTTTCTCAAAAAAATCTCTCATTGCTGAAACAGATGGCGATTTTGGAACATAATGGTCTGATGAACTTCTGTGTGCTTCTGACGTAGAACTAATAGTTACAGGAGCGGTTCTGATTTCTTCGAATTTGTGCATTATGGTTTTTGTATCTATTTTTTCTATAGTAGATTCTGTTGCTTTAGCCCTTTTAACCTGTTCTACACGTTCAGACTCTGCTTTTGTTGGACTATCCACTCCATATCTAGATTTATATACATTCATTTCAGCATGTAAAAAAGATTTTAACTCTGTTTTTTTCTGGGAAAATGCTTTATTAAATTCATCAAATGAAGGAGGATTTTTCCCTTCTTTTTCTGCTTTTTCTACTTCCATAGCATATACTGCTTTTGGTAAAGCAGCTTCCATTTGTTTATATTCTATCTCTTTACTTGCAATTTCTTTTGCATGCTTAAATTGCTCTATGTTCCCCGATTGCTCAATTTTTGTAATCTGCTTATCAATTTTTTCGTAATCCATCCTTGCTTCAGCAGGTGGAAGAAAATACTTCCCTTCTTTGGTCATTTCTACACCTGTTCTAGGATTTAGAACATGGTTATATCCAGCTTCTCTTCTTTGATTAATATAATCTATATACGAATGTTCATTATCTATAGAGGTGACCTTTCCATCTGCTGAAAATGCTGTATAAGGTGTTTCTTTAGACATCTCAAATTTGTAACCAACAGGATTCTCAGTATCTGCACCATGTCTTACCATATTGTGCGTAGTTTTCTGAAGGCCTTCAATTACTTGCTTTTCTTCTGGTCTAAAAAATCCATAATCTTTATGATATTCTTTTTCTACTCCAGATTTTTTACTTCCTAAACTAGCTAAATCGTAGTCTGGGATTAACATTCTTCCAGTTTTTTTATCTGCGAAAACCTTAACATCTTGTACATCTGGTATCTGTTCTGGTTTAAGTGCACTATCTGCTTTTCCTGCTTCAGCAAAATATTGCCCATGCTCATCTCTATAGGCAAATGCTACACCATTTTGTTTTTTTGGATCGGAATAGAAACAAATATCATATTGTTTTCCATCAATGCTTTTTTTTGGTGTTACAAAAATATGATCTTCAGATGTTTCCACAACTTTTTTAAAATAGTCATCTAGCTGTTGACGTTCTTTTTCTGTTGCAGCTGGCCTTTTCGATAGAATATTCTGTGCTGGAATTAATCCTCCTAATTCTGGAAGAGTTGAACTTTTTGCTTTAACGTGTAGATCTTTTCCAAAAGCATCAAGACTATGAGTGTCTTTTTCTTTACCATCAGGCATTTTTGTACCATCAGACATGGAATATTGTACGTTTTCAGCAAGCTGTTTTCCAGCATATTGGCTGAGGTCTCTCACAATTATCTCTTGTCCTGATAATTTTGCTTGCATTCTTAAACGTTCATAATGTTCTGGGAGAGCATTACTTTGTTGTATAGCTCTCTTACTCGC
>JABDAD010000016.1 GCA_013289335.1 Alphaproteobacteria bacterium
CAAAAACAAAAAATTCTTTTGCTAATTTATATTTCGTTGCTGCAAAAGATCTGTTAAACAAACAAAATAATAATGACTTATTTTTATATTGTAGAAAAGCTATTGAGTTCAAGCCAGATTACATAGAAGCAGCGGCTCTATTTGCTGAAGTCGCATCAAGTCAAAGAAATTATGAAGTTGCTAAACTAAGTTTACTAAACGCATTTTCAGCATCTCCAAATTTTCAAATCTTTCTTATTTTAAAAAAATTCTCGGATTCAACGAATTCAGAACTATATCAAATATTGGTAGAATCTTGCGATTTTCTATCTCATCAAGATTTATTTCTTTCAATTGCTAATGTGCTTGGTTTGCAAGAAGCACAAAATGAAATTCTAGAGAAAATTAATAATGGACTCTAGAAAGTTTATTGATGAGACAATTGTTTTTGACTCCTCTCAAATTTTACTGATTCAAAAATTAGAGAGAATCAAGAAAGATATTTCTCGCACAAATTTTGCCAAAATTTTTAAAAATAATAAATATTTTGGAGCCTATATATATGGGCCTGTTGGAAGAGGGAAAACCGTTATAGCAAAAATTTTTTATGATAGTATTAAATTTAAGAAGAATTTTTATCACTATCAATCATTTGTAAAATATCTGCATGAACAAGCTCACATTTTATTTATAAAAAATGAACAAGACCCTGTAGTCAAGATTGCTGATACTCTTACAAAGAATTATAAATTTATCTGTATTGATGAACTTGAGATCAGAGACATTGCTGATGCTATGATTATGCAAAGATTATGCGAATTATTGATAAAACGAGGTGTTTTCTTAGTGTTTACATCAAATATTAAACCGAGTGATCTTTACAATGATGGGCTACAAAGAGAATTATTCCAAAAATTTATAGATATAATAAACAAAAAATTCTTTGTTCATAATTTATTGAGTGTCAAAGATTATAGATTTGGAAAAATTACATCTGACAAAAACGTTATTCTATATCCTGCAAATGCAGATAATATAAAGTTATTTGAGGAAATGTTAAATGTTCTAACTCATAATCAAGAATATAAAGAAACTTCTATTATCGTTTTTGGTAGAATGGTAAACTTTAAAAAATGTTATAAAAATACTCTTTATTCTGACTTTGTAGAGATGTTCGAGTCTCAGTACTCATATAATGATTACTTGTCTATAACAGAAAAATATGATGCAATAATTATTACAAAATTTGGACAATTACCTAGTAATTCAGATATTATAATTCGCTTTATCAATTTTATTGATAGCGCGTATATGAATAAAGTCATGCTTGTAACACTTTTAGAAGTATGTCCTGAAGAATTATATTCAGGATCTCGTTATAAGAAAGAGTTTCAGAGAGCAATTTCTAGAATTGTTGAAATGAACAGCGAAGAATATATTCTAAATACAAAATATCATAAAGGAAACAATGAATAAATTCATTACTTTTGAAGGCATAGATGGTTCTGGAAAAACTACAGTAAGTAAAAGACTGCATGAATATTTAATATCGAAAAATATTGATTCTGTATGGACTAGAGAAATTGGAGGAACAGAGGTTGCTGAAAAAATTAGAAATATTATTATCAATAATCCTATGGAAGAAATGGCTGAGATAATGTTGATCATGGCTGCACGATCAGAGAATATAGAGAAAATTATTAAGCCAGCGCTTTCTGCTGGTAAATATGTGATTTGCGATAGATTTATTGATTCTACTGCCGCATATCAAGCTAAAAATAATCTTGACATAGATTATATATTTTTTCTTCATAATAATCTTCTCAAAGAATTTATGCCTGATAGGACAATATATATGCAAATCGATCCAAACATAGCATTAGAAAGAGCTGCGGTGCGTGGTGATACAAATAAATTTGAGGCAAAGTCTAAGATTTTTTATCAAAAAGTAAAAAATAATTATGATTATCTAGCAAATAAATTTAATAGCAGAATTTCTACCATAGATGCTTCTATGAGCCAAGAACAAGTTTTTAACTCTGTTATTGATGCACTAAAAATTTAGATGAGATTTATTTGACTCCATATATTCAAATGAAAGACTTAAATTACCGTCTCTTTGACGTATTCTACTACTACTTGGCACAAGCTAATTTACTATAAATCTATTACTCATCATGCGTGTCAGTAGAAGGATGTCCTAGTAGATCATGTCCGTCTTCACCTACAGCATCTACATCCGTAAGACCCAACCCTGCAAAATTTAGAACAAAATACTTTATCATATTGCTCCACCCTATCGAGGAGCTAAGTACATTAGTATCAAGCTCACTAAAATCTATTACTCTTAGAGCATCTACAACTTCTTTGTCATATTGATTTCGTGTCAAAGCGACATTACGAGGAAGTAAACCAAGCGCCTCTCTTAAAGGATTAAGTTTCTGCTCCAGCATAACACTTTTCCAATGCGTTCTACTTATTCCTCTATCAAATATAAATCTACTCATAAATTTTCCTAATTTTTCATTAAATAATAATTTAATTAACGCATATTATACCATATTGAAACTAAATAATAATATATTTCTTAAATTTTTCTTTTTCTGCTTTGTAATTATCAGCGTTAGGTAATGGGTCCTTTTGTTTTGTAATGATAGGCCACTCTTTTGAGTATTTCTTCCCTCTTTCAAGCCATATTATAAGTTCATCAGCTTCAGGTTTTATTGCCTCTACAGGACATTCTGGTTCACAAACTCCACAATCTATACATTCATCCGGATTTATCACAACCATTAACTCACCTTCATGAAAACAATCAACTGGGCATACTTCTATGCAGGTTGTATATTTACATTTTACACAAGAATCAGTTACCACGTAAGCCATATATCCTATTTAATAAAATTTCTATTCTAAGAGAAAGTAATATAAGAAATAATGCGAAATTCGCAACAAACATTATAAAAAGAGGAAATAACATTGAAGAATCTATAGAAGGACCTCCAACTTTCATTATGCTTGCGGGTTGATGAAGACTATACCACAAGTCAACAGAAAATTTTACTATTGGAACATTTATAGTACCGATAATAGCTATTACGCATACGGGTTTTTCTATTTTTTGTACATTATGACTTCCTGTTGAGACAACTATATAACTTATGTAAAATAAGAATAACAAAAGCATTGAAGTAAGCCTAGAATCCCACACCCACCATGTGCCCCATATAGGTTTACCCCATATCATTCCAGTAATTAATGTAATCGCTGCAAAACACGTACCTATAGGGGCTGCAGCCAGACTTATATACAGACCCAAATTTGCTCGCCATACAAGACATGCAGTACTTGCAAAACCCATTATTACAAATATCATAAGACTCAGCCATGCAGCAGGAACATGTATATACATAATTCTTACCATTTCCCCTTGTTGATAATCTTCCGGAGATTTTATTAAAGCTAAATATAAGCCGATAATGAGACAAACTATACATATAGATATTATATATGGTCTTAATATTTTATTTATTTTAACAAAGTAATATGGATTTAAAAATTGAAATAACATTTATTTACTTTTTGTGGCTCTATAATCATCTGACAATTTTAAAATCATCACAACTTCTCTTCCTTCACTTATAAGTACATTATAAGTTCTGTATGCAGATACAGTATTCATTATCTCAAAAGAAATATCATTATTTTTAGAATCTAAAAATTTCTTAAAACTCATTCTTTCTTCTTCATTATCAGATCCAAAAAGTATTATTTGATGATTTTCCAATATATCATATGAAAAATCAACGTAATCCGACTCATGTATCTCAGAGCGCGTCACTATTAAATTGCCTCTATATTTTCTCTCTTTTACTATAATATAACCTGGGCCATAAGCACTAATTATATTTACGGATTTATGTAATTTCGGTGTTATATCTATCGCACCTAAATTAAATGAATTGTTCATTGCATTATTCTATTCCTAAAGATTTAGGTTTTGCGTATTTCATCCAAATATCAATCAGTAATTTTGTCACTACAATAGCAGTAAACATAGACGAAACTATTCCTATTGAAAGACTCACTGCAAAACCACGAACTGCCCCTGTTCCAAAAATATACAATAATAAAGCAGCAATTAAAGTAGTAATATTAGAATCTGCTATTGTTACAAAAGCTGTATCAAAACCTTGTTTTATCGCGTATAGATTTGATGCTTTTTTCCTCAACTCTTCTCTAATACGCTCATAAATAAGTACGTTAGCATCAACAGCCATACCTATTGTTAAGATAATACCAGCAATACCTGGAAGAGTAAGTGTTGCTTGAAACAATGATAAAAGTGCAAGAATATAGAGCATAGCAAGGGATAATGCTATACTGGCGAAAAAACCAAATATACCATAAGACCAAAACATAAAGACCACTACTCCACAAAAACCAATAATTCCAGCTTTTTTTCCAGATTCAACAGAATCGGCACCTAAATTTGGCCCTATACTCCTCTCTTCTTCTATATTAAGTGGAGCAGGTAATGCACCTGCCCGTAACATTAAAGCAAGTTCCTGAGCACTTTCTAGGGTAAAGGATCCAGAAATTATGCCTTTACCAGTTAATATTGGTTCATTAATAGATGGAGCACTTAAGATTTTGTTATCCATAACGATTGCTAGTCTACGTCCTCTCCCATTTTTTGTAGCTTCGGCAAATAATTTCGCACCTATATGGTTTAGGACAAAATCTACAGCAGGCTTACCTTCCTGATTAAATGTAGCTTGAGCATTCGTTAACATGTCACCAGTGATCAAAGCTTTTTTCTTCAAAGCAAGTGTATATTCGATTCCATTTTCGTATTTTCCAGAAAGAATAATATCTTCGTGTCTTGCAGATGAATCTTTCGTAATATGAGCACTTATTTCTTCATCAACTAAATGAAACGATAATTTTGCTGTTTGTCCTAAAATTGATTTCAAATATTCAGGATTATCATCACCTGGTACCTGAAGTAAAATATAGTCTGAGCCTTGTTTTTGTATGATAGGTTCTTTTGTACCTGAACTGTCAACTCTCATTCTAATAATTTCAATGGATTGTTCAAAAACATTGTCACGCAACTCATTTATTCTAGCATCATCATATTTTATAGTGACTTTATTATGATCTGATTTAATAATACTATATCTTTCGACAGACCTTATTACTTTACGAATTGATTCAAAATCTTCCATGTTTCTTAAGTCAAAACTGATATTATCATGATCTATTAAAAGATTCTTGTAACCTAATTTTTCCTTTCTAAACTCCTTCCTTAAAGAATCACCAAGCCTCTCTAATTGATCACCTAGATACTTATTAAAATCTACCATCAGCAGAAGATGAGAGCCGCCTCTAAGATCTAACCCCAAGTTAACTGATTTATTAGGAAAGATACTATTATTGTCAATCTTCACAAAATTTGGCATTGCATAAAAAAAAGCCAAAATAGTAAAAATAATTGAACAAAATAATTTTGTTTTAGAAAGTTTAATCACCTATGTCCTCTGCTCTTGTATCCCAATAAAATATCGTTTTGTACTTTCTGTAATATTGGCAAAATTTCCTTTGTGATCACTCTTGCCCCAACGTCACCTAAGTGATCATAAATTACATTATCATTATATATGATTATTGTTCTTGGAATTCTATCAAGAAATATGTTTTTTAGGTGAGATGTAGGAAAATCAAGAGCAATTTTTTTATATGGGTTCTTTGTACGCTTAAAAAGATATTTTAAATTTTCTTTCGTGTCATTTAATGCAATACCATAAATAGAAATATCTGTGGATTTTTTTAGATCGTTTAAACTATCTACTTCTTCCACACATGGGCCACACCAACTCGCAAAAAAATTAACAATGTAAAATTTTTCTTCTGGCTTAAAATATTGTGTTATAACAGTGGGCGCCTCATATAGTGGGTCTATATCTACATCATCTATAGTGTTTGCATAATTTGAAAATACTGAACCTATTCCAAACAAAACAAAAACAGCGGTAATTAATAAAAATTTACTAATACTAAATAAATTATTCATGCAAACACTCGAATTAATATTATTTTTTTGTGCTCAAATTTAATCTATAGATTACTTCATTTCTTCCAATTAGAGGTAAAAGCTCAGAAAGCTCTGGACCATACTCCATGCCTGTCAAAGCAAGCCTAATTGGCATAAAGAGAGCTCTTCCTACTCTACCGGTTTTGGCCTTAATATCTTCTGTCCACTCTTTCCAAGTTGAATTATCAAACTCAATATTTGGTAATAATTCTTTTGCGATAATTAAAAAATCTATGTCTTCGATGCTTATCTGGATTTTAGAGTAGTTATGACAAATATTCCACCAAATTCTAGCATCATTTATTGTTTTTAAATTTGGCCTAACACTATCCCAAAAATTAGCGTCTATATAATTTGCTTCTATTTCATCAAATCTCTTCTTCATATCTTCAAAACTCAAAATATGTAATAATTTTTGATTTATTCTTTCAAGATCTTCTGGCACATATGTAGTAGAACTCGTAGAAAAACTTGAAATATCAAATACTTCTGCAAGATTTTCTAAATTTTTATACGGAAGTACTGGTTTACTTGAACCAATCGTAGCAAAAAAACTATTTATGGACATTGGTTCCAAGAATCTTTCATTTTTTAATGATGAGATTTCAAATCCTCCAATACGTTTAGAAATTTTATCATCCTTTGCTTTTACTAAACCTAAATGTCCAAAAATTGGAGGTTTAATACCGAGAGATTCAAACATTTGGATCTGTATAGCTGTATTTGTAACATGGTCTTCTCCACGAATCACATTAGTGATTCCAAACTCTATATCGTCTACTGTTGAACAAATCATATATGTCATTGAACCATCTTCTCTAATAACTATTGGGTCACTAATATTTGATACATCAAAATGCAAAGCACCTTTTATAAGATCATTCCACTCTATTTTTTCACCTTCAAGTTTAAATCTATAATGTGGCCTCCTCCCCTCGCTTCTATATTTAACTTTTTGTTCTTGTGATAATTTAAGAGAAGCTCTATCGTATATAGGTGGTTTTCCGCTCGAAAGTTGTAACTTTCTCTTGATATTGAGCTCTTCTGGTGTTTCATAACATTCATATAATCTGGAAGATAAAATCAACCGATTTTTTACACCTTCATATTTATCAAGTCTTTTTGATTGCCAAAAGATTTCTTCCCACTCTAGTCCAAGCCACCTTAGATCTTGCACAATTTTATCTTCATACTCTTTGGTTGAGCGTTGCAAGTCTGTGTCATCAATCCTCAGAATAAATGAACCTTCAAAATGTTTTGCATATAAATAATTTATAAGTGCTGTTCTAGCATTACCTATGTGTAGCAGGCCTGTTGGGGATGGTGCAAATCTTGTTTTTATCTTCATATTTAATTAAAAATATCTATTTGTTATCGTGATTTCTACAGTCAAAGTTAAAACTCATATACTAAATTTCGCTATTCTAACGAAGTTTAGCACTTGGTCAACTATAGTCTTTTATCTCAGATTTAAATCAAGAGCCATGAAGCATATATCATATTATCTTGTGAATACAAACATAATTGCTAGCATTACTATAGCAAAAAATTGAAAAATCACACGAGCTAACATAAGCTTTTTTGAGTATCTTTTGTTAATTTTGCCACCTATAGACATTACCAAAACTCCTACGAGCAAAACAACAAGAGTCACCAGCATAAATATAATTGCTACTATCATCTTCTTCTAATTATATTCTATCACTAGATCCTCAATGTTAAAATATTTAGATAACATATTATTTATTTTAGACTTTATTTGATAAAGACTTGTAATTTCCTTAGAATCATATGTAAAAGATACTGTGTAAGTATAATAGAAATTATCTGCACCTAAAAAATACACTTCTGGCATTATATGTGATGTAAGTTCCGGTATAGTAATAAACATATTTTTTATTTTCTCCATTACTTCCTCAGGATTTTTATGAGAGGTAGATAAGTTATTAATTTTTTTGTAGTCTTCTGGATCAAAAGAAAGACCATTCGATTCCTTCCCAAGCTTACAAAATCCATTTTTATAGAATTTTATATCAACATAATTTTTTATATAGCTATCCATTAATGACCAATTTATAAGATTTTCTTGTATTAATGTGCTATTTGGCACAAGAACATCAGTCATTCTACTAGTTTGAATAGTTATGCATCTAGCACCTATTGATATCACTTTCCCAGATACTGTATTAATTTCTATAATATCACCTATTTTAACAGGTCTTTCAATCATGATAATAAGGCTTGAGATGAAGTTATTAATCATGTTTTGAGCGCCAAGACCTACCCCTATAGCTAGAGCACCGCCAACAAACGCAAAGGTGCTAAGAGGTATATTAGCAATCTGCAAAGTTATGGTAACAAAAACTATCAATAAAAAATACGTAAGCAAATTCTCTATAGCATTTGCCGCATCTTTATCATCTGAAAATTTTCTGTGTAAATAATTTCTTATCTTGACTTTAATTTTGTTAAAATACCATAGGCCGATAAAAAATAATAAAATAGCTATACAAAGATTTCCTATTGTAACTTGATTTTTATCAATAGAAATTATAGGATAATGCCAAATAGACTCTACAGCATGTTCTGATTCTTCAAAAATCTTCTCTATCTTTCTTTCAGACGGATGTACAACTTGCGTATTGTTACTTGGATGCTGATTTTGTGCAGTATCTTCATTTCCAGGTTTATCAGTTTTATGTTCACCTGCAAGAATTATACTAGCAGTAGTTGCATTGTTCATAACTTTTGTTTTTTGATATAATTATTCAATATTAGAAAAAGAGATTAAATAGTCAATAATTCTTGACAATATGGTTCATTTAAGGTAGTTGTAATGTCTTAATTATACTAATACTATTATTATGAAACGTACATTTCAACCAAGTAATATAGTGCGCAAGCGTAGGCACGGCTTTAGGTCTCGCATGCAAACACATAGCGGCCGCCTAGTTCTTAGCAAGCGTAGAGCTAAGGGACGCAGACGTTTGTCAGCATAGTTTTGCTTTGCTTCCTAAAATTCAATTACTTTCTTTAAAAAATCAGAAAGCATTTGATTGCTCTGCTAAAAAATCCGTGAAGTTCACTTCGCGCCTTTTTGTTCTTCTAGCAACCACAATAAGTAATTTAGCAGTACCTGAGCTATTGTCTAATAAAAAAATTCATCAAGACAAATTTTTAGCATATATAAGTTTCAAGGTATCCAAAAAATATGGCAAAGCAAATAAAAGAAATCTTTTAAAAAGAAGAATTAGACATATAGTGCAATTATATATGCAAGAAAATTATTCTCCGATCTCTTTAATCTTTATACCAAGATTTGCACTAAAAACTATTGAATATAAGATTTTGAAATCTGAACTAACTTTAGCAATTAGTTGGTGCAAAAAAAAATTAGTTTTATGAATATTGCAAATATTTCGCTACTTATGTTACTTTTAGTCCTAGGTGCTTGTTCAAATAAGCAAGACAGACTTTATGCAAAACTTTCTAAAGGCGATAGAAAACTGGAGCAATATCAAGGACATTTTAAATTTTCACAAGATTCAGTACAAAAATTAAAAATAAAAAAATCAATGAAGTCTGAAGTCGGTGTAGCTTCATGGTACGGAGACCATAAAATTCGCAAAGGTTTCCATGGTAAAAAAACAGCTAATGGAGATCAATTTAATACACATATGCTAACAGCAGCTCATAAAACTCTTCCAATACCTTCTGTTGCAAAAGTTACAAATCTTGACAATGGCAAAGTATTGATAGTTATGATTAATGATAGAGGGCCATATAAAAAATCCAGAATCTTAGATGTTAGCGCAGAAGCTGCTTCTCTTTTAGACTTCAAACACAAAGGCATAGCTAAGGTTAAAGTGGAGTATTTAGCAGAGGAGACAAACGAATTATTAGATAAACTTTCTCTTGAACCAAAACATGGATTCAAACCAAAGGGTAAAATTAAAGAGCCAAAATGCACTCCAAATTGCCATATTAAACTGCTAAATCATAAACATGGGATAAAAATATAGTCAATTAATTTAGATATAGGACTAGAGCGACGAATGAAGCCTAAATAATAGGTAAACTAGGAGTAACAACGTCATATGCACAAAATAATTAACTATATAAGTTAATTGAAATTAAACAACCTAACAAATGGCAAATTGCTAGGACCAAATTTTTTCTTGAACTGGTTGAATTTTTTAGTTTTTTCAAGGGATGCATCAATAAAATCGTTTGTTTTTTGAAAACCAGCTTCATCTGAATTTATGTAGTTCATTATTGCTGAATTATATATTGTAAATAATATTACTCTCTTGGAATAATAGTTAGAGTCCAAGCTCTGATCACCAGCAAAGTGCCAAATAGTATCTATAGTTTTCCACGAATTTTTTGCAGCAATATCTATACAAGATGGCCTTACATAATAATTAAAAAGTTTTTTATAATAATTTTTTCTATTTCCACCTGCATAAATTCTTTCTTTTAATCCTATTCTTATTTTCTCAGTAATTGATTCTATATTAATATTTTTAACTTCCATGATCATAATTTGATCAAAATACTCTTCAATAGCAGAAACAACAGCAGAAAGACCAGCATAATAGTCTGTTACATAGGCCGAATCATTACCATAAATCTCTGCCGAAACATCATGTAGTGTTTTTTCGTTAACACCTTGCATTGATGCAATTTCAATAAATTTTTTAAGAAATTTCCTTTGTATATTGGTCAAGTAACTAATATGAGCTTTTTCACGAACTTTAGTATACAAATACTATTCAACAATATAAAGCGTAAATATCAAAGACGGTTGCCAATCCAAATTAAATTACTATATAACCATCAAAACTCTTGCCTAAGTATACTTCTTTTACCAAATTTGAATTAATTACTTCTTCTTTTGTTCCATTAAATAAAATCTTACCATCATATATAACATAGGCTCTATCCACTATATCTAGTGCATCTCTTGCATTATGATCTGTTAGCAGTACTCCTATATTTTTTGATTTTAACTTTATTATAAGTTTTTTTATTTCTTCAACAGCCAATGGATCAACACCAGCTAATGGTTCATCTAACATAATAAATCTTGGATTCATAGCAATAGCTCTTGCAATTTCCAATCTTCTCCTCTCTCCACCAGAAAGGGAAGAAGATTCAGCATATTTTAAATGACTTATACCAAAATCATTGAGTAGTTCCTCAATTCTATTAATCCTTATTTCCAAATCTGATTCAACAAATTCAAGTATAGCCATAATATTATTGTAAACATTCAATCCGCAAAATATAGAAGATTCTTGAGGAAGATAGCCTATACCATATGCGGCTCTCCTATAAATTGGTAAATGAGTAATTTCACTCTCACCTACGAATAACTTACCTGAATCACATTTGACCAAACCAGCTATAATCGAGAAACAAGTTGTTTTGCCAGCTCCATTTGGTCCAAGTAAAGCAACAGATTCTCCATTTTCTACAAAAAGAGATACATCTCTTACAACTTTTCTATTATTATAGCTTTTATTTAGATTTTCTGCTCTTAACTTCATTTTGTCTACTTATCAATTTTTTTAAATAGTATCCTGTATAACTTTCTTTACACTGCATTATTTCTTCTGCAGTGCCCATGCAGACCAAATCACCACCTTTATCTCCACCCTCTGGACCTATATCTATAACAATGTCTGCAGTTTTTATGACATCAAGATTATGTTCAATAACAACAACAGTATTTCCAGCATCAACAAGCCTATGAAGAACTTTTAGCAACTTTGCTATATCATCTGTATGAAGGCCTGTTGTTGGTTCATCAAGTATATACAAGGTTCTTCCAGTTGCTTTTCTTGATAATTCTTTAGCAAGTTTTATTCTCTGAGCCTCTCCACCTGATAATGTTGTTGCAGACTGACCAATTTTGATATATCCAAGACCTACATCATGCATAGCTTGCATTTTATCTACAATGACTGGCATTTTTTTGAAAAACTCTAATGCTTCATCAACTGTCATATCAAGCACTTCTGCTATAGATTTCTCCTTATATTTTATATCTAATGTTTCTCTATTATATCTTTTACCATCACATATATCACAATTCACGTAAACGTCTGGAAGAAAGTGCATTTCAATTTTTATAAGACCATCTCCTTCGCAAGCCTCACATCTGCCACCTTTAACATTGAAAGAAAACCTACCAACTTTATAACCTCGAGCTTTTGACTCTGGTAAATTTGTAAACCAATCTCTTATTGGTGTGAATGCACCTGTATATGTAGCAGGATTAGATCTAGGAGTCCTGCCAATTGGAGATTGGTCAATATCAATAATTTTATCTATATGTTCTACGCCTAGTATCTTATCATGCAAACCTGCTATCTCTTTATAAGAACTATCTAATTTCTTCATAGCTGCCTTATAAAATGTATGATTGACAAGGCTTGATTTTCCACTACCAGAAACACCCGTTACAGCAGTAAATGTGCCTAAAGCTATCTTAAGATCAATACCTTTAAGATTATTTGTTTTAGCATTTTTAAGTTCAATATATTTCCCGTTACCATGCCTTATCATGTTTGGAATTGGAATATATTTAGCCCTTGACAAATACTGGCCTGTTAAACTCTCTTTATCCTTCATAACATATTCAGGTGTACCTTGAGAAATTATATTACCACCATAAACTCCAGCTCCTCTACCTATATCTATAACATAGTCAGACTCTAATATTGTCTCTTCGTCATGCTCAATAACTATAACACTATTACCTAGACCCTTGAGATTCTTAAGGGTTTGTATTAGTCTATTGTTATCTCTCTGGTGAAGACCTATCGAAGGCTCATCTAGAACGTAAACAACTCCAGTAAGACCAGAGCCTATCTGAGAAGCTAATCTGATTCTTTGGCTTTCTCCTCCAGAGAGTGACCCAGATTCTCTAGATAATGTCAAATA
Organism: Alphaproteobacteria bacterium; assembly: GCA_013289335.1. Classification (GTDB taxonomy): domain Bacteria; phylum Pseudomonadota; class Alphaproteobacteria; order Rickettsiales; family Rickettsiaceae; genus JABDAD01. Next base: position 13,028 of record JABDAD010000016.1, read on the forward strand.
CTCAAGACCAACACCCAATAAAAAACTAAGACGAGCTTTTATTTCTTTCAAAATTCTTTCAGCAATTTTATTTTGTCGAGAATTTAAATGGTCACTCAGAGTTTCAAACCATTTGGCACACTCAAAAACAGATTTATCAGAAACCTCACCTATATGTAGACCAGCAATTTTGATACAAAGAGATTCTTGCTTTAACCTGAAACCATTACAAGCCTCGCATCTTTGCTGAGATTGAAATTTTGACCATTCTTCTCTAAGCCAAGTTCCATCAGAGCTTTTCAATTTCTCTTCCATACTTTTTAATATACCACCAAAAGTCTTAGTAACTTTTTCTTTGGATAGGTCCTCACCATAAATAAAATCAATTTCTACATCACCTGAGCCATAAAGCAGTACATTCTTAGCCTTTTCTGAGATATCTCGAAATGGAGTGTAAATATCCGCGCCATAATGTTTTAGAATAGATTTTATTGTATCAATAAAATGCCTTGAGCTATATTTCCTCCAAGCTACTATTGCCCCTTCACTTACGCTTAAACTATCATCGGGAATAAGAAGCTTTGGATCAAAATATGATTCTTTTCCTATACCTTCACAAACATGGCACGCACCAAAAGGACTATTAAAGGAGAATATTCTTGGTTCAATTTCAGCAATTTGAAATCCAGAAATTGGACATGAATATTTTTCTGAAAAAATAATTCTTTCCCCAACTTGATATTTTGGATTAGTCTTCCCTTTGATATTTTCAACTATTTCAATATAAATTATTCCATCACCAATTTTTAGGGCAGATTCTATACTTTCGGCAAGTCTATTACCTAGATCTTGATTTATCTCTATTCTATCAATTAAAACTTCTATATTGTGTTTTTTATTTTTTTCTAAAGAAGGAATTTCATCAAGCTCAACAATTTCTCCTTCTATCAAAACTCTCTCGTATCCCTGTTTTTTGAAATTCATGAACTCTTTTCGAAATTCCCCCTTTTCACCCCTGGCAATTGGAGCAAGAATGTAGATCTTTGTTCCATTACCCAAAGCTAAAGTTTGATCTATCATTTCTGAAATAGTCTGACTCAAAATTGGCATCCCTGTGGCTGGAGAGTAAGGTATACCCACCCTTGCAAATAAAAGTCTAAAGTAGTCATAAATTTCTGTTATTGTACCAACAGTTGATCTCGGGTTTTTTGAAGTTGTTTTCTGATCTATAGCAATAGCCGGAGACAAACCAGTTATGTAATCGACATCAGGCTTATTGTGAAGATGCAAAAATTGCCTTGCATAAGCTGATAAACTTTCTACATATCTTCTTTGTCCTTCTGCATAGATTGTATCAAATGCAAGAGAAGACTTGCCAGAGCCACTTGGACCCGTGATAACAACAAATTTTTCTCTTGGTATATCTACACTAATATTTTTAAGATTATGTTCCCTAGCACCAACTACTTTGATATATTCTTGCATACTATATAAATTGCTTAAAATTCTCTGGCATTATAGATTTTTTTATCATATTATGGCAATCGGTATTTATATAAGAGATGAAAAATGGCGTTAAGTTTAAATAAAGTGACTCTAATAGGTAACGTTGGTCGAGATCCAGAATTTCGCAGTACAAATGACGGAAAGGAAATAGCAGTTTTGAGTCTTGCTACTTCTGATTCATGGAAAGATAAGGCAACTGGAGAAAGACGAGAAAAGACAGAATGGCATAGAATTGTTGTATTTAACGATGGTCTAGTTGGCGTTATAAAAAATCTGATTAAAAAAGGCTCAAGATTGTACATAGAAGGTAGTCTTCAAACGAGAAAATGGCAGGATTCTTCAGGCGTAGAGAAATACACAACAGAAGTTGTGCTGCAGAATTATGGAGCCACTCTTATTCTTCTAGATTCAAAAAGTGGAAATAATGACAATGCTGGTGATAATTCTACCTATGCATATTCAACAGCGAATTTTGACCATAGTGAACTTGATGATGAAATACCTTTCTAACTCAACATTACTAGTATTTTTAGTATTTACGCTAGTTGGATGCACTACTACGTCTGATTTATCTAAACATATTATGGCAGAAAATATTGCTGCTTCCGCTGGATTTAGTAAAAAATTTGTGCAAGGTGGTAAATTTCTTTTTACTACATTCCAAAAAAATTTAACAGCTCACAAGCCATTTGCAATATATATTGAAGGAGATGGACAAATTGTTAAAGGCGGGGTAATTTCTACTGACCCCACGCCTAGAATTCCTATGCTACTTACTCTCATAACTCTAGATAAAAGAGAAAATCTTGTATATCTTGCAAGACCATGTCAACATACACCAATGGAATTAAATCCAAATTGCCATAAAGAATATTGGCTTGACAAAAGAATGTCTGAAGATTCTATAGAATCTATGAATGATGCGATACAACACATTGCAGGTAATAACCCTGTTGATCTTGTGGGGTTTTCAGGAGGTGGCGGGATGGCAGTTTTAATTGCAGCTCGAAATAATCATGTGAGATCAATTATTACAATTTCTGGTAACTTAGATATTGTTGGATTTACTTTGTTTCACAGAACAAGACCAATGAATGGCTCACTGAACCCCCTAGACTATGCAAAGCAAATAAATAACATACCTCAACTCCACTTATCAGGTGGTAAAGACACGATAGTGCCATCCTTAATAGCAGAAAATTATATTAAAGCGAGTGGAGATACAAAGTGTATACAGCATAAAATAATACCAAATAATACTCATATAAAAGGATGGGATAAAGTTTGGGAAAGCATTTTAGAGATAAATGTGAAATGTAACAATTTCCAAAATTAAGATAAAATATGTAGTGGGAATCTCTTGTATAGTCATTTAATTTGAAGCACGTGCGTTTGTTGTATTTCTCGATCATCTCGCATGTAATTCGAGATCGATCTAAAAAAGAGATCCCCGCCTTCGCAGGAATGACGAAGTAAAAGGATTTACACTTTTACAGTGCCTAGCGCATACTTCAAAGTAAATGACTATATATTATTCGCCTTGAGCCAGAGAATATCCTCGCACTCCATCAAAATTATATAAATTTTCAGTTTTTATAAAATCTATATTATTTTGTGCAAGCAATCCTAACAAATTCGTCAAATCATTGTGAGACATATTACCAGATTTTGGCATAAATCTAAGACACCAATGATCTGATAAAAATGGCACTACATCCTTCATAGGCCAAAGTTTTAACCCTTTAGACGCAATTGTTTTTAATTCGCAATTTTTTAAATCAATCTTAGAAATTTTATTTGCTATATCTTGGGCAGAATTGCAATTCATTTGAATAAATACATCAATTCCAACCAGTGTTTTGACTTCAGCAGTGGATATTGTATATGTATGAGACAAATGTTTTTCAAATACGGTATCTTTGTAATTTGCCGATGAAAGTTTCAATGGTTTGCTTCCAAAATTTTTAACAATGGCTTTCGCAAATTCTTTCGTTCCGACTTTTGATGAGGAAGTTTTTTCATTATAAATATCTTCTGTATGGATTCCATCTTCTAAGGTTTTTTTCCACGCATTTTCGATTATTGTAGCATAGCTTCCAAGACCAATATGAACCAACATCATACAAGCTGCATTGAGAAGCCCTGAAGGATTTGCAATATTTTGCCCTGCTATATCAGGCGCTGAACCATGAACAGCTTCAAACATAGCATATTGTTCACCAATGTTTGAAGAGCCTGCAAGTCCAACAGACCCAGAAATCTCAGCAGTAACATCTGATATTATATCGCCGTATAGATTTGAAGTAACAATAACATCAAACATCTCTGGAGTTTTTGCGAGCTTGGCTGTTCCTATATCAATAATAAAATGTTTGCTTTGAATAGAAGGATATTCTTTACTGATTTCGTCAAAAACCTTATGAAAAATACCATCAGAAAATTTCATGATATTATCCTTACTAAAACACACAACTTGCTTTCTAGAATTTCTAATTGCATACTCAAAAGCATATCTTACAATTTTTTCACTCCCAGTTTTGCTTATTAGTTTAATAGATTCATACATATTATGCGTTTGGCGATATTCTATCCCTGCGTAGATATCTTCTTCATTTTCTCTGATAATAACAAGATCCATTTTAGGATGTTGCGTCGCTACAAATGGTGCATACCCAATGCTTGGCCTGATATTTGCGTATAACCCAAGAGCCTTTCTAAGTGTTACATTTAAACTTTTATATCCTCCACCAAGAGGGGTAGTAATTGGAGCTTTGAGTAGAATTTTTGTTCTAGCAAGAGCTTCCCATGTATCTTCAGCTATTCCTGAAGAATAATTTTTTTTGTAAAGTTTCTCACCTATTTCTATAGTTTCAATTTGGACTGGGGCTCTTGCCTCTTTTAGGATATATAGAACAGCCTCCATGATCTCAGGGCCGATTCCATCACCATAAGCTACAGTAATTGGTATAAAATTCATAATATTAATCTTTTTTCTTCTTAGGTAGCTTAACAGCTTCTTCAATAATTTCCAAGGCTCGATTTAAAGTTATAGCGAAGGGGTCTTCAGATTTTGGTATAGAAGTAAACTTATTATCACACTTTATATATGGGCCAAATCTACCTATGCCAATTGAGATATCATTTCCTTTCAGATCTTTTCCTAATTTTATAGGGAGGGATAGTAGATTTTTAGCATCTTCTAAGGTGATCTTATCATGTTTGATTGATGAAGGAAGTGACGCACGCTTTGGTTTCTCAGTTTTACTATCTTCTCCAAGTTGGACATAGAAACCATATGGACCTTTTTTAAGAAATACAATCTTATCTTCGTGTTCTCCAAGAGGCCTATTAGTATTATCTTCAAGTACTTCATTATTATCATTTTGGCTTTGATTTACCTGTTGTATACTTTTTCTGTAATTACATGTTGGATAATTTGAGCAAGCTATGAATGCACCATATTTCCCTATTTTAAGGCCTAATTTTCCATCTGAACATGAAGTGCAATTTTTAGGGTCTTTGTCTCCAATTTTGGGAAATAAATGTTGCTCAAGAACTTTTTCAATACTATTGATAACATCAACAATTTTTGTGTCATTTGCAGTTTTTACATTATCACTAAAATTTGTCCAAAATGTCCGTAACAAATCTTTCCATTTGATTTTACCATCAGCCACTTTGTCTAAATCCTCTTCAAGACTTGCTGTGAAATCATATTCAACATATTTGTTAAAGAACTGGGTCAAAAATGCTGTAACCAACCTCCCCCTTTCCTCTGGAATAAATCTTTTCTTCTCAAGTTTAACATACTCTCTATCTTGAATTACTGTTATTATGGTAGCATATGTTGAAGGTCTACCGATACCAAGTTCTTCAAGCTTTTTAACAAGGCTAGCTTCATTGAATCTTGGTGGTGGTTCTGTGAAATGCTGTTTAGATAAGAGGTTGCTTATATCTAACTTTTCTTTTTCTTTCAGAGGTGGAAGAAGTTTTGAATCTTCTTCATCTTGTAGATTTTCGTCGTCAAATGATTCTTTATATAATTTATAGAATCCATCAAATTTCATTATTGACCCAGTGGCTCTAAAACAAAATTGTTTGTTTTGTGATATAATGTCCACTGCAACTGTCTCAAATTCTGCGCTTTCCATAAGCGACGCAAGGGTTCTTTTCCAAATTAATTCATATAATTTTATAAGATCTTTATCTAACTTATCCTTAATATTCTCTGGACTGTAGTTAATGTTGGTAGGACGAATAGCTTCATGAGCTTCCTGAGCATTTTTAGATTTATTCTTATATTTTCTAACAGTATCTGGAAGGTAATTTGCTCCATAATTATTCAATATATATTCTCTTGAAGATGTAATAGCATCGTCAGAAATATACACGCCATCAGTTCTCATGTATGTTATAAGACCTATTGTTTCATTGCCTAAATCTACACCTTCATATAACTTTTGTGCTATTTGCATGGTTTTTTTTGTGGTAAAACCTAATTTTCTAGAGGCTTCTTGTTGTAAAGTTGATGTTGTAAACGGTGGTGGTGGCACTCGCTTTTGTAACTTTTTATCTATAGAATCAACATAAAATTCACTAATTTTGTTGATTTTGTTTAAGAGTTGTTCAGCTGTTTCTTTATTTTGTATAGAGAATTTTTCTAACTTTGTACCATCTGCTATGGTTAATTTGGCTTCGAAAACTTTACTAGTTGATGAGATAAAATCTCCATGTATATCCCAATATTCTTCAGTTTTAAACTTTTCTATCTCTGCTTCTCGTTCACAAATTAGTTTTAATGCCACTGATTGTACCCTTCCAGCCGACTTAGCGCCTGGCAATTTTCTCCATAACACAGGCGAAAGACTAAAACCAACAAGATAATCTAGGGCTCTCCTAGCTTGTTGAGCATCTACAAGATTTTGATCTATTTCTCTTGGATGACTAATTGCTTCTTGAACAGCTTTTTTTGTTATCTCATTAAAAGCCACTCTTGAAATTATAGTATCCTTTGTAATAGCTTTTTTCTCTTTTAGCACTCTAATAACGTGCCAAGAAATTGCTTCTCCTTCACGATCTGGATCAGTTGCAAGTATTATCGCATCACTTTTTAATGCTAAATCACATAGTTTGTTTATGTGAACTATAGATCTTGGAGAAATATCATATTTTAATAAAAAATCTTCTTCAGGAACTACAGATCCATTTTTTGATGGAAGATCACAAATATGTCCATATGAAGCTGCAACATTATAGCCACTTCCTAAATATTTATTTATTGTCTTTGCTTTCGCCGGAGATTCTACTACTACTAATTTCATATATTGCTTAAATTTTAATAATTAGCTTGTTTTGAGGATGTAACCTATTTTTTCTTCTAATTCAAGCTATATAGCGTACTATTACTATTCTGTTAATTGTTTTTGTAAATTTGAGTGACCCATAACATACACAATCAATGTGCTTTTTCGAAAACGCTATATCTAAGGATCCTACTCTAAGAATTCGCTGTAGTTTCTGATCTGTTTTGACCTAGTCAATAAATACCCCCTGTTTATATATAGTCAAATAATTTGAGGTTTGCGCTAGGCTAGACACGAAGGACTACTAGTATGAGTACACTAGGAACAACAAAGTGCCACTTCAAAGTAAAAGACTATAAAATCTAGAATTTTAATGTCACCTTATTTCCAGGATGATATGTTATCATGCCTTCCAATTCAAGCTCCAATAGAATTGTTAGTACTATTTGCATTGGGAGATCAGAATGTATGGCAATTTCTTCTATGTTA
>JABDAD010000017.1:0-18992 GCA_013289335.1 Alphaproteobacteria bacterium
ATAGCTGCTACAAAAATTGATGCAAGTGGATTATCTATAGATCTTTTTATTCTATCAAATAATTGATCTAAACCTTGTCCAGACCAAAAAACTTCATCAAATTGAGTAATTTTTTTCTTTATAGTTCTGTATAGAAATACTTTTTCAATAATTATTGCCCAAGACCAGATAGACAATAACGCGAGTATAAGCATAACAATTTTTTCAACTGTATCTGAGGCGGTGATAAGACCAAAAATTGATAAATCCTGGGTAACTGTTGTCGATATTATCTTCGATACTACTGCTTCATTTTCCATTTTACATTTTTTCCTTTTAATAATAATACATATTTAGCAAATTGTAACTATTGCGCAAGGCAAATAATTTTCTAAAAAATACAATCCTTCAGAAGAATAACAACAAAAATTCCACTAACAGAAGTTTAAAATACAACAGAATGTTACCACCTCCAAAAATTCTTGTACTGGCCAAATTGTAATTTCTCTATTTTCATGAAAAATTATACGCTTTCTATTCTCAAAGAAAATAATACCAATCAAATGTTTTTTGTATAGAGTTTGTGATATTTTCACTTAAAATGCATTGTTACCGAAAATAAAGTCAACCTCATGCCAATCTTTAATTCTACAATAAAAAAATCTAATCCACTTTTTCAGTCATGAATCTATAATATACTGTAAGCTAAGTAAACTAGTCTAATTTAAAACCTCAGCTTCTGTTATGGCTCTGTTAACAAAAGTAATAATTTTGGAGATATTTTTGGAAAAACGAAGTTAAGGAGCGGAGCATATACTATATTTGAGGATCGAAAACAAGTTTTGACAACAAAATAACCAAAAATGATACTTCTTAACAATGCTATAGAAATTAGCGGTCTATCTCACCAAATACTATATCCAGACTTGATATAATTGTTACAACATCTGCTATCATATGACCTTTTGTCATAAAATCGATTCCTTGTAAATGAGCAAAGCCAGGCGCTTTTATCCTACATCTATATGGTTTATTTGTACCATCTGAATATAAATAAACACCAAATTCTCCTTTTGGAGCTTCCACTGCTCCATAATATTCACCAACGGGCACATCGTAACCTTCTGTATATAATTTAAAATGATGAATTAAGGCTTCCATAGATTTTTTCATTTCTTTTCTTGAAGGAGGAGCAATTTTTCTATCGAGCGATTTGACATCGCCATTTGGCATTTTTTCTACCGCTTGTTTAATAATCTTAGAGGATTCATACATTTCCGCAATTCGTACAAGGTATCTATCGTAACAATCTCCATTTTTCCCAATCGGAATATCAAAATCCATTTCATCATATACGTCGTATGGATTAGACTTGCGTAAATCCCATGCAATTCCGGAACCTCTCAACATAGGCCCCGAAAACCCCCAGTCCATAGCTTCTACTTGAGTTACTACTCCAATATCAACAAGCCTCTGCTTCCATATCCTATTATCAGTCAGTAATGTTTCAACATCTGCAAGAATTTTTACAAATGAATTGTTAAATTCAAGAATATCGTCCGTTATTCCTTCAGGCAAATCTTGCGCAACTCCTCCTGGTCTAAAGTAATTTGAGTGCATTCTTGAACCAGAAACTCTTTCATAAAATTCCATGATTTTTTCTCTTTCCTCGAATAGCCAAAGAAGAGGCGTTGTTGCTCCAACATCTAATGCTTGAGTTGTAATATTCATTATGTGATTCAAAATTCTAGTAAGTTCTGCAAATAATACTCTAATATATTGAGCGCGTTTTGGAATTTCACATCCAAGTAATTTTTCTACAGTAAGAGCAAATGCATGTTCCTGACACATAGGTGAAACATAGTCAAGACGATCAAAATATGGAATCGCTTGTAAGTATGTTTTTTGTTCAATAAGTTTTTCTGTGCCTCTATGCAGCAAACCGATATGAGGATCAGATTTTGTTATTACTTCTCCATCAAGCTCAAGAATAAGTCGAAGCACCCCATGAGCTGCTGGATGCTGTGGCCCAAAATTTAATGTCATGTTTTTAAGATTGACTTCGGTCACTTTTATTCCTTTTCTTAATTTTAAACTTTATCTATAAATCACTAAAATTGTCCTAATTACAAAAAATCCGTATAGGTTCAATGCTATTGTCGCTTATACGGTCCAAGCCACGGAGATGCAAAGTCAAAATCTCTATATGACTGTTGCAATTTCACTGGCTCATTTATAACTCTCTCAAATTTTTCATCATATCTCACTTGCACGTATCCACTGACTGGGAAATCCTTTCTCAAAGGATGACCAGAAAATCCATAATCCGTTAAGATTCTTCTTAGATCGTTATGCCCACTAAAAACTACACCGAATAAATCAAATATTTCTCTTTCATACCAATCTGCTGCACTAAAAATTCTTGTTGCAGAGGGAACATTTTCTTTCTCACTTGCATCGGTTTTTACAATAATCCTAACATTATTCTCTAGGCTTAAAAGATTATATACTATCTCAAACCTATGTAACCTATCTGGGAAATCTGCTGCAAATAAATCTGTTAATATCGTAAATCTTAGTTTGGTATTTTCTTTTAAATGTTTTAAAAATTTTATTAAATGTCCATGATTAATTCTAATAATTAGATATTGATCGAAACTTACAGAAGCTCCAAACCCATTCTTATTGATAATAACTTCTATTATCTCTCTTATCTTTTCTATCATCTAAATAATGATTTTGTTCTTTTAATTTTCTTTTGTAATTGTAAAACTCCATACAGCAACGCCTCTGCAGTTGGTGGACAGCCAGGAACATATATATCTACTGGCACTATCTGATCACACCCACGAACCACTGCATATGAGTAATGATAATACCCACCCCCATTTGCACAACTTCCCATTGATATGACCCATTTTGGATCTGGCATTTGATCGTACACTTTTCTAAGAGCCGGTGCCATTTTGTTCGTAAGAGTACCTGCTACAATCATTAAATCAGATTGCCTTGGGCTAGGCCTAAATAACATACCAAATCTATCCATATCATAACGACTTGCAGCCGCTTGCATCATTTCGACAGCACAACATGCGAGCCCAAACGTCATTGGCCAAAGAGATCCTGCCCTTGCCCAAGCAACAATGTCATCCATAGTTGTAAGCAAATATCCTCTATTATTTAATTCTTCTGGTAATATTAGTTTATCAACATCATTTTCGTATTTACTTACTCCCATTCTAGCGCTCCTTTTTTCCACTCGTACCATAACCCTACTGTTAGAATAGCCAGAAATACTATCATGGACCAAAAGCCTAATATACCAATTTTTTTGAGTGAAATTGACCATGGAATCAGAAATGTAATTTCTAAATCAAAAATAATAAATAATATCGCAACTAAATAAAAACGAATATCAAATTGACCTCTTGCGTTCCCAGATGGTTCAAATCCGCATTCATAAGGGGCTAATTTGTTTTTTGATGGATTAGAACGAGCAATTAATTTTGGCAATGTAAATATGACACACGCTAGTGTAATAGCTACAATAAAGAAGATAAATATAGGATAATAACTCTCAGCAACATTATTGAAAATTTGATACATATAAACCGACTAGTTTTATCAAGACCTAATGCTACAGTAATTGACTTAAATTAGCAACGTTATTGTCCTTTATTTACTTTCAAAGAAAGTAAATTGTAATATGGTAACAAGATCAAATATCAAAGCAATTTTCTCACTATATCTAAATAATCATTTGGAGTAAGATTCTCTGCTCTTGCATTAAGATTTAGACTTTTCATCAAATCTGATGGAATAACTTGTTTTAGAGAAGATCTAATCATCTTTCTTCTCATATTAAAACTTGCAGCTGTAATCTGTTCTAATTTTTCTATCTCATACTTTGATGGCCTATCGTCATGAGGTTTCAAAGAAATAATACTTGACCAAATTTTTGGCTTTGGGTAAAAAGCGTCTGGACTAACGTCAAATAATATAGACGGCGAAGTTAAGAGCTGACTAATAACACTCAGCCTTCCATATACCTTATTATTATGAAGAGAAGCTATTCTTTCAGCCACCTCTTTTTGAACCATCACATTTATAATCTCAATATTCTCCAGTTCTTTATACCAATTTAATATAAGAGCAGTCGCTATATTATATGGTAAATTAGAAAGGATTTTAACTTTGGTATCCGTGGGTAAACCATAGAGATGTAATACATTCTTTATAGAGAGATTAAGAGCATCATGTTCTATAATCTCTAACGCTGGATGTATGATTTTGATATCATTAAGAAGAGAAATACATCTTCTATCTTTTTCTAATACAATCAATTTTCGTGGATTATTTTCTAGTATTGCACGTGTAAGACCTGCGGTCCCAGGCCCAATTTCAATTACTACGTCATTCTCTTGAATTGTAGCCGTATTTGCTATTTTCTGACACAAGCTATAATCGAATAGAAAATTTTGTCCAAGAGCTCGAAGAGGGCTTATACCATGCTGCTTCGCATGCTGAGCTATTGTAGGAAGCCTTGTCATTCAATATATTTAATATACGCTTTTTTACGCAAAATTTCTATATATTTAATCATCTTAAAGCTTAGTTTTTTATTACCAATGTAATTCATAAAATTGTCAATTTCTTGCTCCGTCGCATTTTGTATCACTTTTGAACAAATATGGTACATATGTAATTTCCCATCAATATCTACAATAGCACTATAATCTCCAACTTTTAAGTCAGATAATAATTCCTGTTGTTTTTTAGAAAACTCGCTAAATTTTTTCTCTATAAGATTCAACTCAAAACCCTTAGAATCAGCTTTTTTTACACAATAATTTTTAGATTTTCTTGCTTTATTTAGCAATGCATATGATTTATCATCATTAGAATATGTAATATATTCTGCCACGTTAATTTTTTGATCTTTTCCTGCAAGCCTAACGGCTACACCTTCGACTTCAGTATCAGAAACTACAATACCTCTCATTAGTATTTCATTGTTGAGTCTTGTTTTAATTAAATCACCTCTCATTTTTTGTAAAAACGAAGCATATACACCCTTATTACTAGATAAATGATGCTTAAAAAAATCTTTTTCAAGTTTTTTTGACCGTTCTAGATTTGAGATAAACGCATCAACATCTTGTTTTGAGACCTTAATTGAATTTATCTTTGCCTCTCCTTCTAAAATCACCTCATCTATAAGAGATTGCGTAGATACACGCCTAAACAATAATTTCTGTTCGGGTGTAATATTTTGAATCCCCTGAATTGTAATAAACAGCATATTTCTATCTAGAATTTCTTTCTCAGTAATTACAGAATTATTTACTATCACAGCTATTTTATCATGATTTGCAAAAACATTTGCAGCACTAAATATCAGAACTAATATCAATACAAGACGTGACATTTTATTTCATTTTTTAATTATAAACGACAGAGTACATATAGCATGATGGCTGTTTTTTAACAAGTAGCAAATTTACGTATACAAATTAGATTGGATTAGATACTAAACGCAACGAGCAATACCTATAATAGGTAAGCGATGAACAATGACTCAGCTCAATTCAAGATAAATTTACTATAGTGTCATTCAGTTTTGCGAATCTTCATCATCACTGCTTCAACTTCTGACGCATGCACCACTCCATAATCGAAAAAAAACCTGAATTCAGGAGAAAATTTTAAATTTATGCTTTCGGTAATCTGTTGTCTTATTGCGTATCTTGATGCTTCTAACGCTTCCAATAATTGATTTGATACTTCATCTTTGTTACCGAATGGCAAGAAATAACAAGTTGCTATTTTCAAATCAGGTGAAATTTTTACATTTGTAATAGTTAATTTATTATCTATAAGCCTTTTATCTAGTTTCTTCCCTCTCTGAAGAACATTAATGAGCTCATGTTTTATTAAGTTTGCTACTTTTAACTGTCTATTCGATAAATCTTTTTTTTGCACCATTTTAGATTATATAATTGTTTAATTTCAATGCATGACTAATACAATGGAGTGAAGCCTATAATAATAGGTAAACAAAGAGCAATGCCAATTTTAGATTAATTAGACTAATGGATTTTAGAAGGAGGCTGAGTAAGCGCATATTATATGTGCGCAAAACCGCGTCTCGCTAAATCCTTTAGGATAATTTAAAAATAAAATAGGTAAACCTCTCATGTTCAAATTAAATGGCTATAGTGTTTGTTTTTCTTCTACCAACTCAAATACTTCTACAGTATCTCCAACTTTAATATCCTCGTAATTTTCAAAAGCAATCCCGCATTCATAATTTTCTCTTACTTCTTTCACTTCTTCTTTAAATCGTTTTAATGTTTTTAACTTACCTTCATGAATTACAATATTATCTCTTAGTAGACGTACCCCTGCTCCTCTTTTAATTATACCTTTAGTAACGTACGATCCAGCTACCTTACCTACTTTTGTAATATTAAACACTTCTCTTATAGAAACGCTGCCAATATAGATTTCTCTGATAATTGGTGATAACATACCACTCATTATTACTTTCACATCATCTATAAGATTGTAAATAATGGAATAATATCTAACATCTACAGAATCTTTGTCAGCTACAAGCAAAGCTTGATTTGAAGCTCTAACGTTAAAGCCAAATACTATAGCGTTTGAAGCATTTGCAAGAGCTATATCAGATTCCGATATACCACCTACTGCTGTATGAAGAATTTTTACTCTAACTTCTGGATGATCTAATTTTGATAAACTACTCACAATTGCTTCTATCGAACCTTGCACATCACCTTTTATAATAACAGAAAGCTCCTTAACACCACCATCACCAGTAGCTTTTATAAATAGTTCTTCTAGGCTACTTTTCTTAACGTGAGCCGCTTTTTTATCAAGTGCAACTCTCTCTCTATATTCAGTAATATCTCTTGCTTGTTTTTCAGTTTGAACAGCTGCAAAGCTTTCTCCAGCTAATGGCGCTTTATCCAAACCCCAAATTTCTACTGGCATGGAGGGTAGGCATTCTAAAATATCACATCCATTATCATCAAGCATTCTTTTAACTCTACCAAACCCAGTGCCAGCAACCACTAGGTCGCCTATCCTTAAAGTTCCCCTCTGAACTAATAATGTAGCTATCACACCTTTTCTTTTATCAATTCTTGATTCAACAACAGCACCAGATGCTGATGAGTTCGGATTAGCCTTTAACTCAGCCATTTCTGCTACAAGCAAAATAGCTTCTTCTAATTTATCCAAATTTGTTCTTTTTAAAGCTGATACTGGAACAACAATAATATCACCACCGAGATCTTCGGAAACAAGCCCATGTTGTAAAAGCTCATTTTTAACTCTTGATATATCTGCATCTGGTTTGTCAATTTTATTGATTGCTACAATAATTGGAACATTTGCCGCTTTTGCATGATTTATCGCTTCAACTGTTTGCGCCATTATACCATCATCCGCTGCTACTACCAATACCACTATGTCCGTTACTTTAGCTCCTCTACCCCTCATTTCTGTAAATGCTTCATGTCCTGGGGTGTCCAAAAAAGTAATACTATTTCCTGATGACATTATTACTCTATAAGCTCCAATATGCTGGGTAATGCCACCTGCTTCAGATGCAGCTATATCAGTATATCTGAGCGCATCCAACAGAGATGTTTTTCCATGGTCTACATGACCCATAACAGTCACGACTGGGGCTCTAGGCTTTAAGTTTTCTTCAGAATCTGATTCAATTTGTATAATATTTTCAATATCAGACTCCTGCGTCCTCTTAAAACTATGCCCCATTGTTGTTACAACAAGCTCTGCAGTATCAGCGTCAATAGTTTGTGTCGCATTAACAATCATACCCATCTTCATTAATTCTTTAATCACATCTGCAACTCTTTCACTCATCCTACTCGCCAAGTCACTTACTGTAATAATTTCAGGTATGGTAACTTCACGATAAATTTTCTCCTGCTTTACCTCTTCATGCTTTCTTCTCTCTTTCTCTCTGGCTCTTTTTATTGATGCAAGACTACGAGTTTTATGGATGTCTCCGCCTTCATTATCAAGCATGTGTATGATATCATTTTTGCGAAGTTTCTTTGGCTCTTCCCACCTTGGTTTTGCCGGATCTTTTATATCATCGACCACAGCATTTTTCTTATCTACTAATACATCATTTTCTGTAGATACATGTGACTTATGATGTTCGCGTATCTTTGTGTTTTCAACAACTCTTGGTACATCACTTACATCTTTATCTTCTGAGGCTTGGACAACACTTGCTCTAAGCGCTTCAAATGCTTTTTGTCTTTGTTCGCTTTCAATCTCTCTATCTTTGACGCTTTCAGCCGCTTTTTTAAGTATATTCAGTCTAGAATCCAAGCCTTCATCTCTATCCCCAGAAGAGGTTATAGAATGGGAAATATGCCTTGACATTAATGTGGGCTTTGCTACACCTCTTTTAACTTCAACAGTTACTAAACCACTACGTGCCGGAAATGCAGATCTTCCTAAACCACTCGACTCTGAAGGCTTTGCTAAAGTAAGCTTAGAAGTCGATAATGTTAATTTCTTCGGCTTATCTTTTTGTTCTATTGTATCTGTCATTTACGCTCATTAATTATGTAATTCTTACAAATGTGAAATATTCTTGCAATAAAATCTCTTTTTATCAAGAGATAAATTAGTATCTATCTTAGTTATAATTTATCTACTTACATAGACCGCGACCTAGCTAACTCAATAACTGCTGCAATTTCGTGATCCCTTACTCTGAGATCCGGAAGAATTTCCCTAAATTCCTTAACATTTAATTCTGCAAGATCTTCAACTCTCTTAACACCATTTTCAGCAAGAATAATTATTTGTTCCAGAGGAAGCCCGAGCATATCTAAGAGCTCTTGATCCACCCCTTGCGCCTCTAGCTTCTCAAGCAATTCATTATTTTTTACTTCTATAACATTTTCCGCTCTTATCTTAATATTTTGTGCTAAATCTTCATCAAAACCTTCGATATTTGAAAGCGTTGCAATATCGCTTTGACTCAACTGCTCAAGAGAAACATAGCCTTCTGACACTAGTAATTGAGCCACCATTTCATCAACATCAAGATTATTTACAAATATATCTGTAACATTTTTGAATTCGTCGGTTCTTCTTTTTGATTCTTGCTCATCTGTCATAACTTCAATATGCCAACCAGTTAGTATAGAGGCAAGTCTTACATTTTGACCTCTTCTACCTATTGCAATACTAAACTGATCAGTAGGTACTACAACTTCAACAGATTTTCTATCTTCGTGCATTACAACTTTAGAAATCTCAGCTGGTGTCATTGCGCTTACAATATATTGTGCAGGATCTCTATTCCACAATATAACATCAATTTTTTCACCACCAAGTTCGTTAGTCACAGCTTTAATTCTATTACCACGAACACCTATACATGATCCTACTGCATCAATTGTAGTGTCTGATGCAAATACCGCTACTTTGGCCTTAGAACCAGGATCCCTAGCTACAGACATAACTTCGATATGTCCATCATATACTTCTGGGACTTCAAGTTCCAGAAGCTTAGAAAGGAACATATCATCAGAACGAGAAAGGAAAATCTGAGGGCCTTTTGTTTGATTGCTAACATCTTTAACGTAAGCTCTGATTCTATCATTTGGTTTAAACATTTCAGTTTTTATTTGTTGATCTTTTGTAATTATTGCTTCAGTTCTACCCAAATCTACAATAATATTACCAAATTCAACTCTTTTAACTATGCCACCAAGGATTTCTCCTATTCTCCCCTTAAAGTCTTCATATTGTTTCTCTCTTTCGGCTTCTTTTACTTTTTGCACTATCACTTGCTTTGCAGATAATGCAGCTACTCTACCAAGATCAATTGGAGGAAGTAAATCATATACTTCTTCATTAATTTTTATATTCGGATCCCTTTCTTGCGCATCTTCAAGTGATATCTGAGTGAATGAATCTTCTGGATTTTCTACAACAGTTAAAACTCTAAATAACTTTATTTCACCATTTTTATGGCTAATTTCAGCTCTAATATTATGATCATGTCCATATTTCCTTCTTCCAGCAACAGAAATAGCATTTTCCATAGCTTTAATTACGACATCTTTAGTTATTCCTTTTTCACGAGCAACTGCTTCTGCTATTTGTAGAATTTCTGCGTTTCCAACATTTACCATATTAAATCCTTTGTTTTATTATTTCATTATTATTTTTTTATCACATTTAGCTATCTCTTTCCCGGCAGCCTTGTGCTTAGCTAAAGCTTCTCTAAACATCTCATTTGTAAAAACTAGTTTGGCTGTCTTTATATTAGAATATTCAAAAGCAATAGGCTCTTTCATATCTTTCATCATTAATTTGATAATCTCACCATTTCTTTCTACTATTCTACCCTCAAACCTCTTTGCTCCGTTAAATGGGTTATGGAGTTTTATTGAAACTAAACGATCTTTGAATTTATCAAAGTCAACGAGCTTTACAAGTGGCCTTTCAACACCAGCAGACCTAACTTCAAGCAAATATTTATCAAAAATAATATCCTCAACATCTAAAATAGCAGAAAAATTATTGCTAGCGTTCTTACAATCTTCAATTGATACAGGAACTCCATCTATTCTATCAATCGCGATATCAAGAACTTTTCTATTGCCATTTTGTAAATTAACATCGACCAACTCATAACCTAAGTTATTTGCAACTGGTTCTATTAGAGCAAATATCTTTTGTTCCCCAGGTGATAGTTTCATACAAATTAATCCCAATACTTAACTTAAACAAATAAAAAAGGTGGGCTAAAGCCCACCTGCTATACACTCATCTCTAATCAGATTACTATAAAGACACTTACTACTCATGTCAAAGGTTTTTACAAGCTGATAAACTATGGTTATTTAAAGCTGAGAATTGAGGCGCTATCATAAAAGTTGTTGCATAATATTATGGGTTGCTTTATATAGATTCATGTACTGAACTTATAGTTGAACTATGATAATAACAAATACTATTTTTTTTTTAGCATTAACTCCAATTATTGCAGTGCTTTCGGCGCTGGTATTGTGCTTTTATAAATTAGAACAAAAGTTTGATAAATTAAGTGTAAAAGTCGTCAATTTATATCTTGATAAAAAATTTATTTGCAAATTGCTTAGAGTGGCGCAAAATCTGTATACGGAAAATGATTTATTGATATTGCTTAATGAAATATTAACTTATTTTTGTTTTGATTTGATTGCTTTATATATAACCATTCAAGATAAGATTGTTCTGTGTAAAAGCGCTGCAATGAACAGACTATACACTAAAAGTGATATAAAACTTCTCCTAGGTCATTCTGAATTAATAGAGAATGAGATGGGTTATCATGTAATAAAAAATGAAGATCACAGACAGTTTATCGTGTTTAAACATCCTCAAATTTCTATTCTTGCTATCTCGGAAATAGGACGCAACCCATCAAAAAACGAAAAAGAGACCTTTATTAACGAAGTTATGCTACTTCTTGCTCTTGGAGTAAAATTTATAACGACAAAAATTTAACCACTTTAGTTTTTGTCAAGTTTCATATTCTTTTTTCTAGTTCAAGCTAATTGCACTGGAGTCGCTTAGTTTGTAATTTTTTTATATGTTCTTTCCACAAGCAATAAACTATACCAATCTCTGATGAGGAAAGTTTTTCTGCTAATTGTCTATTTACTTGAAAATGATGATAATCCACTATCTCATTCCATGAACCTCCCCAAATATCGAAACCATTTTTAAAAAAAATATCAACAATGGGTTCAACCATTCCTGGACGTAAATTTGCTCTATTTAAGTAATCTTTTCCCTTTGACGGATAAATCGAACAATTTGTTTTCCATAATTCAATTTTAAAATCCGATACCATGGGGTTCTGAAGAGGGTTGATATCAATAGCAAGTCCATAAGAATGAATGGATAGTACCTTAGTTCCAGCAATGGCTCTATTATTAAAACATGAAGAATTATTATCTTCCATAGAAATATTATCACAATAATTGTAAGCACTAAGCAATTTTATGGAATTAATTGGAAATTCTGCAAATAACAGTGATTTAAAAATATTTATTACGTTTTCAGCAACAACATCTAAAACTAAAAGCTCACCACTCTTTAGCTCATTTTTGAAATTTATATGAGAAATTTGTACTTTTCTTAGACGCTCTAATGATATTGGACATTTATTGTTCCATCCACCAGTTTTAATGAAAATTGATTTAAATTCATCCGTAAGTTCTTCTATTTTAAAATTCATTCTTTTTTCAAAATCAAAAATTGCGGATCTCTGCCGGCTTCTATAGCTTTTGCGTTATATTTTGTCATAACATATCCTTCATGAGGCGTTGTTTTATTAGAATGCACATCTATGAAACCATTTTCTAATGCTGTTTCTAAAACAAAATCTACATAATCTGATATATCGCTTGCAAATATTAGTCGCCCATTATTTTTGAGTAAATCACATATTAGCTTTATTCTAGGTATATTCATAAATCTTCTCTTTTTATGATTTGTTTTTGGCCATGGATCTGGAAATAAAACATATATAATTGAGCAAGCATGTGATGGGATATTATTAAGAATGAAGTCAGCATCATCAGGCCATAATTTAAAATTTGCAACATTTTTTTCTTTGGCAAGTTTAAGGCAATTGGCTATACCATTTAAATATGGCTCGCATCCTATAAAGGTCATGTCTAAATTAAGAGAGCATTGATTAATAAAATGCTCTGCCATACCAATACCAATTTCTATTACTATATCATTTTTTATTGCCTTAATTGGTTCATTTTTGTCTACTAAGAATTTTGGCAAATCTTCATCTATTAAGCTTTTCTGGATATTTGATAGAGTCTTTCCAATTCTTCTTGAAAAAGAACGAAGAAGTAACAAAGAATTGTCTTTACTCATTTTAACTTATCTCTTTCTATAATCTTTTGTAAGTATTGATCATATTTATTCCAGTCTACAATATCAACTTTATATGGTAAGTCAGATTCTTCAAATCCTATAAATTGTTTAAAATTTATAGCTCTTTCAAAAAAAGCAGCAATATGCTATTATGCCAACAATTTGTCAACAAAATATCCTACCTATCTCAAATATGACACACATTATATCAAGTATTTTGCCAATTTTTATTATTACTCTTTTGGGGAAGTTTATAAAATCATATTGGCTAAAATCAGATGAATTTTGGAGGGGCTTGGAAAGTCTTTCTTATTTTCTATTGTTTCCAGTCGTATTGTTTAATTACATTGTAGATGCTGATATAAGCTCTATGCATCTCCTTAGACTTGTTTTTGCATTAATGATTGCAACAAGTATAGTCGGCGCTATATTACTAATTTTACAAAAAAAATATAATATTGATAATCAAGTATTTACATCAATCTTTCAAGGATCTATCAGATATAATAGTTATATTTTCTTCGCTTTAGGAGACGCTTTATATAGTAAAGAAGGTATGATTATTGTTTCTGTAATTTCTGCATATATGATAATTTTTACTAACGTATTGTCTGTGTCTATTTTTTCAATTTATACTCCACTAAAAGAAGAAGATAAGCTAAAAGGCTTTTCCCAATGGGGATTTATGCTCAAAAATATAACTACAAATCCATTAATTCTTGCAAGTATAGTAGGGTTCTTTTTTAACTACCTCGATATTACTTTAGCTGTTAGTGTTCACAAAACTTTACAAACACTCTCAAGCTCTGCTTTAGCTATTGGTATATTATGTGTTGGAACAAGCCTTAGTTTAAACCTTTCTTCAAGCTTTAATAACCTGGTCATCGGATTAAGCTGCATTATGAAACTATTTGTTCTTCCTGCTATTACATTCGTAGTATTCAAACTTCTTGGAATAAAAGGACTAGCTCACTCAATTGGCCTTTTATATAGTTCCCTTCCAACAGCAACTAATTCATATTTTCTTTCTAAGCAACTTGGTGGTGATACAGAATCAATGTCTACAATTATTACTTTCACTATTATCTTTTCTATCTTGTCATTGACACTTTTGACGTATATCTTTGCGTAATATCAATTATAGTCCTCTAAATTGGATTGTGGTACTAGACACTAAGAGTGAAACCTAAAAGTATTGGGTAAACAACAAGTTACAACGTAATACAATTCAAATCAAAAGACTATATAAGAATTAGTTTTACTTTGCACCGAGAGAATCAAGATACTTATGAATAATAATCGCTGTGACATTTCAAAAGAAGAAGCTTTAGAATTCCATAGTAAAAATGGTAAACCAGGCAAATTTGCCATGTGTTCGACAAAGCCTCTTGTAACGCAACGCGATCTATCTCTTGCCTATTCACCTGGTGTTGCATATCCGTGTAAAGAGATTTTCAAAAATCAAAGTGATGTTTATAAATATACTTCGAAAGGAAATCTAGTAGCTGTTATATCAAACGGAACTGCAGTTCTTGGTCTTGGAAATCTAGGCGCAGCAGCTTCCAAACCAGTTATGGAAGGTAAAGCTGCATTATTTAAAAAATTTGCTGATATTGATGCAATAGATATTGAGGTTGACACAGAAGACACTGAATCTTTTATTAATTCTATTAGATATCTTGGAAAAAGTTGGGGAGGAATTAATCTTGAAGATATAAAATCACCTGAATGTTTTATCATTGAAAAACGACTTAGAGAATTAATGGATATACCGGTATTTCATGATGATCAGCATGGTACTGCTATTATAGTGTCCGCTGGAATAATCAATGCATGTTTCCTTACTAATAGAAAATTAGAAGATTTAACAATTGTTTCAAATGGGACTGGTGCAGCTGGCATCGCGTGTATAGAACTACTAAAAAAGCTTGGTGTCAAAAATGATAATGTAATTTCATGTGATAGTCATGGAGTTATATATAAAGGTAGAAAAGACGGCATGAATTCTTGGAAAGAAAAGCATGCTATAGACACCAAAAAAAGAACATTGTTCGAAGCAATGCACAAAACAGACGTTTTCTTAGGACTATCAGTAAAGGGCGCAGTAAGTAAAGAAATGGTTGCTTCTATGGCACAAAATCCAATTATTTTTGCAATGGCCAACCCAGATCCTGAAATCACCCCTGAAGAAGTTTTGGAAGTAAGAAAAGATGCAATAATAGCAACTGGTAGATCTGATTATAATAATCAAGTTAATAATGTTATGGGCTTCCCATATATTTTTAGAGGCGCACTAGATGTACGCGCGAGTACAATCAATGATGAAATGAAAATTGCAGCAGCCTATGCTCTTGCTGAACTTGCACGTTCTCCTGTTCCAGATGAAGTTTCAAAAGCATATTTTGGAAAAAAATTACAGTTTGGAGCTGATTACATAATTCCAGCACCTTTCGACCCTAGGCTTATTAGTACAGTGCCTGT
The DNA here is from genome assembly GCA_013289335.1 of Alphaproteobacteria bacterium. Classification (GTDB taxonomy): domain Bacteria; phylum Pseudomonadota; class Alphaproteobacteria; order Rickettsiales; family Rickettsiaceae; genus JABDAD01. Next base: position 15,430 of record JABDAD010000017.1, read on the forward strand.
AGCAGTGGCTAAAGCTGCAATCAAAAGTGGAGTTGCCAAAATCAAAATAAATTTAGAGCAATATAAAGCCTCTCTTGGGGGAAGATTAGATATTACATCGGATTATATGAACATTATCTTCTCCAAAATTCAAAATAAGAAAAAACGAATTATTTTAGCAGAAGGAGAAGAAGAAGAAACAATTAGTGCAGCCCTCAGAATACGTGACAATGAGTACGGAATACCGATTTTAGTTGGAAGAATGAATAAAATAGAACCTATTCTAGATAAAATGGGATCTGGTTTAAGCCTTGATGGTATTGAAGTAATCAATGCAGCAAATACCAAACATCTTGACCAATATATCCAATATTTATATGAAAAACTACAAAGAAAAGGTTATTTATATAGAGAATGTGCTAAATTAGTAAAATCAGACCGAAATATCTTTGCAACATGTTTATTAGCCGATAATTATGGTGATGCAATGCTTACAGGTCTTACAAAATCTTATTCTAATTCTCTGAAAGATGTTCTAAAAATTATCCCACAAAAAGAAAATCACATAATATTTAGCTATTCTATTTTGTTAACTAAAGATCATAATATCATAGTATCAGACTGTAGCGTTAACGAATTACCAACAGCAGAAGAACTTGCCGATATTGCCACACAAACAGCAATTATCGCAAAAACAATGGGATATTCTCCAAGAGTTGCGTTAGTCTCTTTTTCTAATTTTGGAAATTCGTTGGAAGAAAAATCTGCAAAAGTAAGGAAAGCAACCGAAATTTTAGCTAATAGAAATGTTGATTTTGAGTTTGAAGGAGAAATGTCCCCAGACGTTGCTTTAAATCATAATTTAATGTCTTTATACCCTTTTTGTAGGCTATCAGCTCCCGCGAATATATTGATTATGCCTGCACTAAACACAGCAGTAATAGCAACAAAAATATTCCAAGAACTTGGCGATGGAAGATTAATAGGGCCAATATTAACGGGTCTCAGTAAATCAGTTCAGATTGTACCCATGGGCTCAAGCGCAAGCGAAATAATAAATCTCGCAGCTTTTGCTTTAGCTTCTTCAATAACTTCATAAACGCAATACGCAAATTCAAAACGAATGACTATATAGCTTTTTAAACTATGAGTTCCAAAATTAATTTACTTTTATCTAATTTAGAGCTATAACCTAGTATAAGTTATTGAACAATTAATTATGAAAGTAAAAATTAGAAATACTGGACTTATAGTTGACGAAGGCGCTGCTCCAGATATATATGAAGAGATGAGGAAAGGATCAATTACTCCAACTTCTTTTGATTACAGGGAATTTGTAAGCGATATTGCTGAACCTACCTATATAGAAAGTTACCTTTCTGGAAGAGTCATGAGATTTGGGATAAATTCTGCTACACTCATTCCTGAACCAAGAGTTTATGATCCATCATCTGCTAGTGGAACTGGAAGATCGAGTGCTAGTTCTAGTACTAAATTTTCTGAAATTGCACGTAAAGTTATACATCATTCTGCAGAAAAATTTGTATTTAACCAAGCTTTAGACTATCTTTTTGCATCTGCGGCACAGGCAGTGATATGCGATATATTAGTTAGAGAGAAAGGCGTAATAACGAGCTGGCCAGCAGAAGTACATTCTGTTATATTATATAAAAACCCTCCTGAAGCTGATGGAAGGCATAAAATTACTATTATCGATCCGAGTAATCTTCAATATAGTAACCATCTCTCTAACGATGATATAAAAGCGTCTTGCCCTCATCCTATGCTCGACTCTATTGTTTCATTTCTTACTCCATTACAGATATACAAGCCTTATAGACCTACTGGTTATGGTACCGATATGCATAGAGATTGTGTGGATATTGCTGTCAAGCTTGCTTTTGGGTTTAATAATAGTGCTCCCGTACATATATTAACGGCAGACCACATAAAAACTAATCCTGTAGTAGTTGCTATTTCAAATATAATAGATATAGACGAATCATTTACAGGGAAAGTCTTCCCTGTAAGGGTCAAACAAACATCCGATCCTGCCTCTATAATTGAGTTTAAAAGGCTAGAGGATACTATCTTTAAAGATTTGACAATACTTCGTACAATTAAAGAAAAAGCATTGGATAGAATAAATTCATATGATCAAATCGTAGCGAAAGCGACTGGCCAAATGGATTATGATACTTTTGTTAGTGTTAAAGCTTCAAAAGCAGGTGTAATGACGCGGCTTCAGTCAATTCTTGATAAAGAAGCAGGTCTTGAAACAGAATATATTACACTTCTTGCTGGAGCATTTGATTCGTCTTGTTTTACTCCAATAAATGATTTTGAAGCAACTTTACATGGTGTAGCTATAACGTTATTTGATCAACTAGATTTATAGGTAAGCTGATGGACCCTAAACTAATTGAAGAGATTACATATTATAGCATGTTATCGGGTTTTTGTAGTCTTGGTGATGCGAAAGCAGTATCGAGAATGCTTAATACTAGAGATAAAGTCGATATCTTAGATATGGATGGTTCATTAATAGCTTTGGCGGCTATGCACGGAAAGGCAGAAGTGGTAAATATATTGATAGATTATTATATAAAACATATCCCAGCAGAGCCAGGATCGGATGACTATTTGAGTGCTATATTTAAATTAACTGAAACTCTGGATAATAAAAGACAAGTACATATAACAAGCTTCACCGATGAAATAAAGGAGATATTTAACAAATATATCCCAGCAGATTATGAAGAAGGAAGCGATGATGAATCAGATTTTGTAGAAGACGATGCTGCTATTGCGGAAGAGAATATTCATGAGGAAGTAGCTGAGGACTATTCATCTGATGAACTCCCTAGAAGAGTAAGCGATAGTAGTGATGGCGCTAATTTGGGGGATATAGCAGACCTTCCTGTTGTAACTACAGGTAATGTAGAAGCACATATAGATAGTAGCGATTAAATATAGAATAGACACTGGATACAAAAACCCGTTATGATGGATTACTTGAGATAGCTTCTGATATAACTTGTTTTACATCTATAAGTACTTTTGAAGCTGAATTATCGGGTGCGGCACTTTTATTATTTGAAGAATTGGATTTATAAGAGGGATATATGAATTATCCAGGATTATGCGCATATTGCAGAGAGGGCTGGTTAAAACCAATCTCAAATATATTAAGAGATAATGATGTTGATATTTTATGGAAAGATGGAATGTTGCTAAGGGTTGCCGCTAACGAGAGACATGCTGAAGTACTAAATATTCTGATAAATTATTATATAGAACATCTCTCTGCAGACCCTGAATCTGATACATATTTAGGGGCTATGTCTAAACTTATTGCCGCTCTAGATACTGCAAAACAACTATCCTCAAGTTTTACTCCAGAGGTAACTGCTATATTTAACAAATATATCCCAGCAGATTATGAAGAAGGAAGCAATGATGAATCAGATTTTGTAGAAGACGATGCTGCTATTGCGGAAGAGAATATTCATGAGGAAGTAGCTGAGGACTATTCATCTGATGAACTCCCTAGAAGAGTAAGCGATAGTAGTGATGGCGCTAAT
>JABDAD010000017.1:19092-20054 GCA_013289335.1 Alphaproteobacteria bacterium
CTATTGCGGAAGAGAATATTCATGAGGAAGTAGCTGAGGACTATTCATCTGATGAACTCCCTAGAAGAGTAAGCGATAGTAGTGATGGCGCTAATCTTGTAGATACACCAACTATAGGTGATACACTAGTACTACCAGATGATGATAGTGCTTAAATTTTGGGCACATAATTTAGAAACCCTAAATTTAGGTAGTATTTATTTCATCTATAGTAGTTTGAGACCATCCCATAGATTCTATGAGATCTTTTGCCTTTTGTGATCATGGAAAGCTTTATTATCATTATAACAACCTGATGTGATTTTAATTCTTTAATTAAAAATTGTTCTACCAAGCACAAAACACATTAGTATTATAAACTAATTTCATATGGTGCTAGCGATGATCCGTTCATGGCCTGCTACGGCTGCTTTCTTTCGAACCTGACCGGATTTACAGGAGATTCGCCCATCACTAGCAAAGTTAGAATAGCATTTTTTAAAAATCTAGCAATCTAGATTCTATTGCTCACTAGGTTTTTTCTTATCTTTTGTATCTACCTCTTCTGGATCCGATTCTGTATCCTCTCCTCCTGTATCGTTTATAGAGCCAGTAGCCTCATCCTCATTTGTTATGCTACCTTCATAATTTTCGTCATCGTTATCTTCATCTTCTGTTGGTTACTATGTATGTGCAAGATCTATAAGCTCGACACGTGAAAGTATAAAACAGGTGCTGCGGCTTCCAATGCTCCATGCTTTTACTGTAGGGTGCGTGTGTAGTCTGCTTGGTTTAACGCTTCCTGATTTCTTAGATGATTTTGTATTCAATATGCGAGGGGCATATTCTATTCTTGGAATGATGATGATTGGGCTTGGTATGTCTCGGCTTAAAAATTTTGAGATTGATTATAAATTTACGGCTGCGGCTTTTTTTTCAAAATTTATCGTGTTCCCGGTAGTAATGTACGCATTTATAATGCT
>JABDAD010000018.1 GCA_013289335.1 Alphaproteobacteria bacterium
TTAGATAATCTTGCTCATATCTAGCTAAATATTCTATATAGGAACCTTTGAAATCCACCATTTTTTTCTCTGATAAAGATATGACCCTTGTAGCTATCGATGTTGCAAAATCCCTATCATGGCTGACTAAGATAACTGTTCCATCAAATTCGGCTAGTGCTTTTTTTTAAAGCTTCTTTAGTTTCAATGTCCATATGGTTTGTTGGTTCATCTAAAATTAAAACATTAGCTCTATCTAGCATTATTTTTGCAAGCAATAATCTTGCTCCTTCTCCACCACTTATATTAAGTATATTTTTCCCTACATCATCTTGACGAAACAAAATTTGCCCTAGAGTTGCTCTGATTTTTTCATTAGTTTCTTCTGGCGCTTGTGATTGCAACCAGTCATATATTGAAATAGATTCATTGAGTTGTTCATAATGATCCTGAGCAAAATAGGAAATATGAACTTCGTGCCCCCATTCTACAGTTCCATGATCTTGTTGCATCTTATTTACAATAATTTTGAGTAAAGTAGATTTTCCTACGCCATTAGCTCCCATAATAATCACTTTTTCTCCCCTAGTAACTTGAAATGTTACGTTTTCTAGAACAATTTTCTTTTCAAAATTTTTAGAAATTTCTTCAATTTTTACTACAAGTTTACCCGATGGTCTTTTTGCACGAAAGATGAAGTTAGGACTTACTCTTGAACTTTTTTTGATATCAGGGAGCTCTATCTTATCTATTTTCTTTTCAAGTGATTTACTTTGACTCGCTCTTGTGCCAGCTCTAAATTTTTCAACTATGGCTTGCATTCTGGCAATTTGCTTTTGAGAATGATTTAGTTCATGAAACTTTAGCTCTATCACCTGCTGTTTAAGTGAGCAAAATTTATTATAATTTCCTGTATATTGTTTTACTTCTCCGTAATCTATATCTATTATATGAGTAGAGAGATTATTAAGAAAAGTTATATCATGGGAGATAAAAACTAGCACTCCTTTAAATTTTTCTTTTAAGTAACTTTCAAGCCAGTATATAGAAAGAATATCAAGGTGATTTGTTGGTTCATCCAGAAGTAAAATATCTGGATCATTAAAAAGGCTTTGTGCGAGCAATACTCTTAGTTTATAACCTCCAGATAAAGTAGAAAGTGGCAAATAATGCTGCTCTTCTTTTATTCCAAGTCCAACTAGGATTTCAGAAGCTTTTATTTCAGCTACATATCCGTCGCTATCGTATATGATTTGTTCAAGTTCAGCGAGCCTATAACCGGATATCTCATCACATTCTTCTAGTTTTAATAACTTTTCTTTTTCTTTAATTGCATTCCAAAGTTTCTTTTTTCCTGCTATCACGGTATTTATTATAAGTTCATTTTCAAAGAGATATTGATCTTGCTTCATGCAACCAACTTTTGCATGTTTGGAGACTGACACTTCTCCTAATGATGGTAATTCATCTCCTACTAATAGTTTGAGTAATGTTGACTTGCCTGCTCCATTTGCTCCAACAAGCCCATATCTAAAATTAGGAAGTAAATTGAGTGAACAATCTGTAAAAAGCAATTTAGAACCATAACTCATAGCTAAATTGGTAATAACGACCATATTTCTATTCTGTTTAATCTAAGATTTTATACAATTATCTACCAAGAGTTTTTAAATAGTATCTACACCAAATAGCTGTTGATAGTATCTGCTTTATAATAGGTTTTCTGCAATTTGGAAAAAATTTTTGTAAGTAAATTATAAAACTTTTTGTCTTATGTAGTTCTATAAATTTACTTGGAACATCGCTTGTACTTAGCATATGATATATAGTTGCATCTTTTACAAAGCAAATTTTTCCTCCTTCTATGGATATTTTCTTACAAAGATCCATATCTTCAACATGAAGGAAATATTCTTCACTGAGGCCTCCAATTTGGAAATAACGTTCTTTTGTTGTAAAAAATAAAGCACCAGAAAATGCCTCTATTTCAGAAATTGGTTCTAATTTATTAACTTCAGCCACGTCTCTATTAATTCCTGAGAAACCAAAAATTGAAAGACCAAAGCTTTGGATTATTGCGTTTAGCGGAGTCATCAGATTTCTTCTGCAAGTCTTTTGTATTGAGCCATCTGAATTTAATATAAGAGAAGTAGCAAACCAGTAGTTATTATTACTTTCTAATGCTTTTTTTAATTTTAATGCATAAGATACATCATTTGTGTAGCAATCCGGATTAACAAATAATAAATATTTGCCAGAAGCTAATTTTGCCCCAAGGTTGCAAGCTTTAGAAAAACCCACATTTCCTTGTCCATCTATAATTGAAATTTTATCAGTGTTTTCTAACCATTTTAGTCTATTTATAGCATACGTACTATTACCATTATTTACAACAATGATTTCTCTGATACCATTCATGTTTTTACAACTTTCAATGCAGTCAAATAAGACATCGCCTGTGAAATAGGACACTATTATTATAGAAATATCGCTCATAATTTATTCAAGATTTTGTTCTATTACAGTAGAATTTACTAATGAAGTTTTTGCGCCAACAACGGATATGCAAGGTTTGCTTGAAAAAACTTTATTGGCAATTCTTATTATATCCAAAGTTGTTGTATTTGATATTTCTTTTAAAACATCTTCTACACTAATAAATTTCTGGAATAGACTATAATTTTTACCTATTTCTTCCGATTTGAATGAAGTTTTTTCTTCTGCCATCATAATGCTGACTTTTATTTGATTTTTTGCTCTTTCAAGTTCTTCTTGGTCTAATAAATCTCTAATTTTTTTTATTTCATCTACCATATGTAAGGCAACTTTCATAACATTATCATGAGAAGTCCCAGCATATAGGCTGAATAATCCATTATCTTGAAAAGCTGAATTAAATGAACCTACAGAATATGCTAGGCCAAGATTTTCTCTTATATTTTGAAATAATCTTGAGGATAATCCGCCTCCAAGTATTAGTGATAAGATCTGAACATGGTAAAATTCTTTGATATTTTTATAAGAACAACTTTTGAATCCAAGCATAATCACACTTTGTTCTAGGTCTTTATTGATTTTTGATTCTCCAATAGTATATATGGAGTTTGATGGAATTTCCAATTCTCCTTGTTTGATGCGATGAAATTTTGCTTGAGCAATTTTGACAAATTGTTCGTGATCAATACAGCCTGCTGCAGAGAGGACCATATTTTGTGCCTTATAATGTTTTGCAACATAGGAGTTAAAACTTAATGTATTAAATTTAGAAATTGAAGATTCAGTACCCAAGATTGGTTTCCCAAGAGGTTGATTTGCAAATGCAATTTTAATAAGATTTTCATATGCTAAATCATCTGGACTATCTTGAGATTCTGAAATTTCTTGACATATCACATTGCATTCTTTTGCTATTTCTTCTTCATTATATGAAGATTCTAGAATAATATCAGAAATTATATCCATTGCTTTTTCTAAATGCTCTACGAGAACTTTTGCATAATATACTGTTTGTTCTTTTGAAGTATATGCATTAAATTGCCCACCTATTGCATCAAATTCTTCAGCTATTTTTTTACTTGAACGAGTCTTTGTACCTTTAAAAGCCATATGTTCTAAAAAATGAGATATTCCTTCTTCTTTGCTATTCTCATATCTGCTACCTACACTTACAATTAAGTTTATAGAGATTGTTTTGGCAAATGGCATGTGGTAAGTTACTACTGGCAATTTATTAGATAAGAACGATAATTTATAAGTCATTTGAAAGAATTGTTTTTATGTGTGTTTTTAAATTTATAGCAGAGTTCTTAATACTATAATTTTCTGTAACTCTCAAGAAAGCTTTATTACTTAGCTTCACTGCTGTGCTTACATTATTTTTTAGGAATATAATTCCATTTGCTATTTGTTCTGCTGAGTCAATGTCAACAAGTACTGCCTCATTAGAAGATAATATTTCAATTGGCCCCTCAGATTTTGTCGATATAATTGGAGTTCTATTAAGCATTGCCTCTAGTATAATAATGCCAAATGGTTCTTGTCTAGATGGAAGGCAGAAAATATCAATATCATTAAAAAATTTTTCTTTATTTGTTATCCAGCCTAAAAATTGTACTTTATCTTGTAAATTTAGGTTTCGAATGAGTTTTTTTATTTTTTCTAATTCTTCTCCATTGTCACCGCCTATTCTTATTTCGAATTCTATTTTTTTACTATTTAGTATAGAAGCTGCTTTTATAAGTACATCTATACCTTTTTTATGAACAAATCTTGCTAGAGTGCCTATTATTACTTTTTTAGCACTAAATTTTTCTCGTAACTTATCATTTGGTAAAGAACTTATATTTATTGTATTTGGCATAATAAAAATTTTTTCTCTATCATACCCATTATCAATTAAATAATTTCTTAAATTAGTCGTGATACTAAATACATAATCGCATAGAAATAGCGGTTTTATCCAATAATTATGAGCAACTCCAATAATTATAGTTTTTTGTGGCAAAAATTTAGAAGCACTATGTGTGAACGTAATAGCTCTTTTTCCATGAGCTATTACTAGTTTAGGATTTTCTTCTATTATTATTTTTCTTAGTTTATATTTTGAAAATAAATCAAATGAACAATAATTTGGTAAGACATAATTTTTACACAAGATTTGTGGCAATATTTTTGCATTTGTAGAAGTTATGCTGATGGGTTCAAATCCTGCTTTTGCAATAATATTATTATAATCAAGAAAAGATTGCTGTATACCGCCAAGATCTCTACTCAGCATAACATTAAATATTTTATGCATATATACGATATTAGACTATATATGGGAGTCGGCTCTGCTACTAGATAGAGACTTCAGTAGATCAATAATTTTTTTCCTGACTCCTATGTCTTTTATTTCACTATAAGAACGAACTAGTGAAAGTAATTCCTTCTCTGCAATACTATCGTTAGTATCAAAAAATTCTTTATCATCTTTAATATTGCGTGGATCTACATGTTTTTCAACATCGCTAAAGAAAAATTCAACAGGAACCAGTAGTAATTTGGCAAATGCATATAATTTTCCGCTTGAGATTCTATTTGTAGCTTTTTCATATTTTTGAATTTGCTGTATACTTACGTTAACTGCTTCTCCGAGATCATGTTGGCTTAATCCAAGCATGATTCTTCTTGTTTTAAGTTTTTTCCCAACATACATGTCTATAGGATCAACTTTCCCTTTTGATTCAACTTCCTCTAGAAGTTCTAATTCTGTTGTCATTCTTTAGTTTTTTTCAATTAATAAGTCAATTCTTTTGTATATCAGCGATTATGCATTGTGTAAAGTTTAAGTTATACTACAGTAAGCGTTTTTTGTCTTTTTGTAATAAAAAAAGCTACAAATAATGAAATAAGAATATAAAAATAGACAAGCTTATTTCCATATGACGAATATAATGTTTCGTTTTTCAGAGAAGCTGGTATGTAGCCCTCTATGTATGTAATTTCATTTAATTTAGTTTGTATAATAATTCTACCCAAAGGATCAAAAATTGCTGATATTCCGTTATTTGCAACTCTAATTAGCGGAATGCCGTTCTCTACAGCTCTCATTCGAGCCATATAAAAATGTTGATAAGGTCCTGATGTATTTCCATAATAAGCATCATTCGTCAAATTAAGAATTATATTGGCATCTTTATTACTCATTCTTACTTCATCAGGGAATATTACCTCATAACATAGTAATGGTCTTATGCGAAGATTAAAATCATCTAGGCCTACAATAAAACCTGGTTTTCCTGGATAAAAATCAATAATACCTGGTGTTATTTTATTTATAGGTAGAATAGATCTGAGTGGCATATATTCACCAAAAGGTACAAGATGTGATTTATGATACTCGAAAATAAGGCTTCCAGTAAACTTTAAAGCATAAATTGAAGTGAATAATTTATCTTTTTTCCTGTCGATTTGAGATAAATTATCTGTAACTCCTCCTGTTATTAGTGTTGCATCTGTGTTTGAGAGAACTAATCTTAAAGCATTTATAACTTGACTATATGTAGGTTGTATAGTGACAGCAGCTTCTGGCCATATTATTATATCAGGGTGGGAATCAGAGATATTTTCAATGGAAAGCGCCTTATGTTGATTAAAATTTTCCCAAAACATATCAATGGACCATTTGTCGGATTGTTTAATGCTTGGTTGAACGAGTCGAACTTTAATATCATACTCAATAGTTGGTGTATGGAGAAGTCTATTATTGCCGTAATAAAGTGTAAAAGTCCATAATATTATGCTCACTATTATGCACATAGAAAATTTTATGTAATTCTTTTCTAGTAAATAGGAAAAGCTAGAAAATGAAAACACTATTATAGCTCCTAGTCCATATGGGCCAATAAGGCTTGTTATTTGAATAGCATCTTCTGAAAATGCAAAACTATAACAAATAATATCCCAAGGGAAACCAGTGAATAAATGAGCTCTAAGTAATTCAAATATTATCCAAATTATTGTAAAACTATTTATATAGAAATATTTATTTCTGACGTAGAATGATGTTAATGCGATAAGAGACATGTAAAAAGCTAAAATTGCTGGGAGTGCCACTAAAGCCAGTGGAATGGCCCACCAAAATTCTGCTACATACACAGAAACTCCAACGCTAATCCAGTAGAGATTACAAATATAGAAGCTAAAACCGAATATCCATCCTATTTTTATTGCTTCTACTTTGTTCACGCACCTTTTTATAAGATATGCAAAAAAGCCTAATGAAAGTAAAAAAGGAAAGAAAAAATATGGAGCAAAAGCAAAATTTAAAATACATCCACAAATGAAGGCAGATATTTTTGGTCTTTCACTAAAAATTTCTAGAAATTTGTCAATATACATACTGCTTATATTTTTTCTTTTGTTGCTATTTACAAAATCATATGGGATGATATCCTTCTTACAAGTACTTTTCAGTGTTTTAGGAGAAAATATGAAAAATTTTGACAATAATTTGCTTTTAGATGGTAAAAAGGGAGTAGTTATTGGTATTGCAAATAATTTATCTTTAGCTTGGCATATCTCTGAATTTGCTAGTAAACATGGTGCAGAGATGTGTTTTACATATTTAAATGAAGCTTTAGAAAAAAGAGTGCGTCCTCTTGCAGAAGAAATAAGTGCAAAATATGTTTACCAATGCGATGTTTCTCAAGAAGAAACTATAGAAGCTCTTTTTGAAAATATTGAAAAAGATATGGGAAAAATAGATTTTGTAATACATTCTGTAGCATTTTCTGATAAAAGTGAGCTTAAAGGAAGATTTGTTGACACTTCTCTTGCTAATTTTTTAAATACAATGCAAATTTCTTGCTATTCTTTGGTATCTATAGCTAAAAATGCTGAAAAAATAATGAATGAAGGTAGTAGTATTTTGGCAATGACATATTTTGGTGCAGAAAAAGTAATACAAAATTATAATGTAATGGGTGTTGCAAAAGCTGCTTTAGAAACGAGTGTAAAATATCTAGCTAACGATCTCGGTAAGAAAAATATTCGAGTTAATGCTTTATCTGCTGGTCCTATCAAGACTTTGGCTTCGAGTGGAATAGGGGACTTTAAATCTATGTTAACGACTCATAAAGCAACATCTCCGCTCAGAAGAAATACAACTTATGCAGATGTAGCCGGCGCTGGTGTTTACTTACTTAGTAATCTTTCAAGCGGCGTTACAGGTGAAGTTCATCATGTTGATTGTGGATATAATATTATGGGTATGACGTTTGACGAAGAAAAATAGCTTGACGTATAATAATGAAAATATTATGAATATCAGTAATATAAAGGCAAGTCTTCGTGAAGAAAGTATAAAATCAAAAAAACGTAATACTATATATTATAAAATAGGGAAGGGGGATTACGCTGAACATGATAGATTTCTTGGCGTAACCGTTCCTTTTTTGAGAAAATTAGCTAAAGAATATGAAGACCTTTCTCTTTCAGAAGTACAGGAATTAATTGAATCTCCTATAAATGAAGAAAGATTATTTGCGTTGATTATCCTTGTAAATCAATACAAAAAATCTCCTAGAGATGAAATTTTTGATTTCTATCTATCAAATATAGAATATATAAATAATTGGAATTTAGTAGATGCTTCTGCGCATCTCATCATAGGAGCTCATCTTTATAATGCAGATAGATCTCTCTTGGTGGAGCTAGCAAAATCAGATATAATGTGGGAGAGACGTATAGCTATTGTTTCTAGTTGGTATTTTATTCGAAAAAATGACTTAGACTGGACATATAAAATAGCCAAACTATTGTTTGCTGATGCCCATGATCTGATCCATAAAGCAACTGGTTGGATGCTTCGTGAAGCAGGAAAAAGGGATGAAAAGAGGCTAAGAAAATTTCTCGATCAGTATCATGCCAAAATACCAAGAACTATGCTTAGATATTCAATAGAAAAATTTGATGAAGAAATAAGAAAATCCTATTTATTTAGATAATTATTATAATAATTCCTTTAAAATGCCTTTATAACCTACTATTCGAAATTGAAACTTGGTGGAATATGTTGAGCGAGTAGAGGATATATATTATTAAATTTATTATTATAATTTGTGCTATTTGTTGTAATTATCTCTATATTTTCTTTAGCATTCTTGATCTTTTCTAAAACAGCTAAGTCAATAATATGAGTAGCGCAAATAATTATTTTCGTTACATTACTTTTAATATGGTTAATGCATGATAAGATAGTAGACCCTGAATCTATTATATCATCAATTATAATGACAATTTCAAATTTTTTATTTGCAGGAAATCCAGAAATTTCTACAGAAGCTTGTGTTCGCAGTTTACTTAATGCTAAATAATCTATATCTAGCAAATCTGCAAGGTTTTTTGCTCTGTGAATACTGCCTGAATCAGGAGAGACTACTATCATATTTTGTGATTCTTGAGGTATAATTTTTTTAATTTTTTCAGCAAAAAAATCAGAGATTTCTATATTTATTAATATATCACCAAAAAAATTAATGGCATTTTTTGAGTGAACATCTAAGGTGATTATATTATTAATAATTATATTGCTAAGGAGTTTTGCAAGTACTTTGCTGCCGATACTGCTTTTGTTCTTAAGTTGCCTATCCTGTCTTAAAAAGGGAAGATATGGAGTAATAAGAGTTACTTGTTTTGTTCCAGAATTTTCTAAACAATCTAAAAGCAACAATAGCTCTATTAGATTATCATTCGTATTTGGCCATAAGCTATGTACAATAATTGCAGAATTAGGAATTTCTATATCTTTATTAAAAAACAAAATTTTCTCATCTCCACAAAAATTTTCGATAGAAGGGGAAATAATTTCTTTCTTGACAATTTGTTGTACATCAAGCGCAGCATTATAGTTTTGAGGAGTAGAGATTATTTTCATCATATAAAAAACGATTTTCAAACAAATTATAAGAATAAGACAGTATAAAGGAAAGAGAATATTTGACAAAATCTAAGTTAAAATTAGTATGTTGTTTTGTATAAAGAAAAATTGGGAAATGTCTGTAAATTCAAATCTTGTGGAAGATCAATATATAGCGGCCTATAAAGATATGCTTCTTATTAGGCGTTTTGAAGAAAAATGTAGCCAACTTTATGGCATGGGTGAAATTGCAGGGTTTTGTCACCTTTATATAGGGCAAGAAGCTATAATAGCTGCTGTGAAATTAGCCAAGAAAGAGAATGATTGTATGATAACGAGTTATAGAGACCATGGTCATATTATTGCAGCAGGAACAGAGCCGAAATATGTTCTTGCTGAACTAACTGGAAAATCAACTGGCTGTTCTGCTGGAAAAGGTGGATCAATGCATATGTTTGATGTGAAAAATAAATTTTATGGTGGTCATGGTGTAGTAGGAGCCCAGGTTCCAATTGGAACAGGTCTTGCATTTGCAGAAAAATATAGAAATAGTGGGTATATTTCATATACTTTCTTAGGTGATGGAGCAGTGAATCAAGGCCAGGTTTATGAATCATTTAATATGGCGGCTCTTTGGAAACTACCAGTTCTCTATATTATAGAAAATAACGAATATTCTATGGGTACATCAGTTTGTAGATCAACTTCTATGACTGAATTATATAAAAAAGGCGAATCTTTTGGTATAAAGGGAAAAAGAGTTAATGGAATGAAACTTGATGAAATATATGAAGCAATAAGTGATGCAAGTAATTATGTTAGGCTTAATAATCAGCCATTTATTCTGGAAATGAAGACATATCGTTACAGAGGCCATTCAATGTCTGATCCTGCGAAATATAGAACAAAAGAGGAGGTAGACGATTATAAAAATCATAATGATCCAATTAATTATGTAAAAGATATACTAGTATCAAAGTTTTGTGTATCTGATGAAGAATTAAAAGCAATTGAAAAAGATATAAAATTTACAATACAGGAAGCTGTAAATTTTTGTGAGTCTTCTCCAGTTCCCGATGAAAGCGAATTAAAAACACAAATATATGTTGGTTTGAACTAAAATGAGAAGTTTAACCGTTAGAGAAGCGCTAAGAGAAGCTATGAGAGAAGAAATGAGTAAGGACGATTCTATATTCATCATAGGAGAAGAAGTGGCCCAATATCAGGGGGCATACAAGGTGACTCAAGGTTTATTAGAAGAATTTGGAGAAAAAAGAGTAATAGATAGTCCGATTACAGAACATGGTTTTACAGGCTTTGCCATTGGCGCAGCTTTTTCTGGTCTTAGGCCAATAGTAGAATTTATGACATTTAATTTTTCTTTACAAGCAATGGATCAAATAATAAATTCAGCTGCGAAAACACATTATATGTCTGGCGGTCAGGTTACTTGTCCAATAGTTTTTAGAGGGCCGAATGGTGCAGCATCAAGAGTAGGAGCCCAACATAGTCAAAATTTTGCAGCATGGTTTTCTCATATTCCTGGGTTAAAGGTTGTTGCTCCATATTCTTCTGAAGATGCATGTGGATTACTCCGTAGCGCTATTTTAGATCCTAACCCTGTAATTTTTCTTGAAAATGAACTCCTATATGGTGCAAGCTTTGAAGTGTCGGATGTAATAGAACCTTTAGAAATAGGTAAGGCAAAGATTGTAAGAAACGGAAAAGATGTAACGATTACAGCATTTTCCATACAAGTTAAGTTAGCATTGGAAGCCGCTGAGATTCTTGCAAAAATTGGTATTGAAGTAGAGATTATTGATTTAAGAACAATAAAGCCATTAGATTGTGAAACTATTATCAATTCTGTAAAAAAAACAAATAGATTGGTTACAGTAGAAGAAGGGTGGTTTTTTGCTGGAATAGGTGTTTCAATAGCCGGAATAATAATGAAAGAAGCCTTTGATTATCTTGATGCCCCAATTGAATTTGTCACAGGAAAAGATATTCCGTTGCCTTATGCTTCTAATCTTGAAAAATTAGCGCTTCCATCCTGTGAAGAGATTGTAATTGCAGTCAAAAAAGCTTGCTATAAAAACTAAGGAATTTATATGATTATAGAAATTTTAATGCCAGCACTTTCACCAACAATGACCGATGGTATTTTATCTAAATGGTTTAAAAAAGAAGGTGATAAAATAATACCAGGGGAAGTTATTGCAGAGATAGAAACTGATAAGGCGACGATGGAAGTAGAGGCAGTGGATGAAGGGGTCATTGGTAAGATTTTAGTATCCCAGGGAACGATAAATGTTCTTGTTGGGTCTCCTATTGCTCTTGTGTTAGAAGAAGGTGATGATAAATCTTTACTTGAAACTTACCAGATAAAAGGTCCAAAGCGTACTTTAATTAAGAATGAAGAAAAAAAAGAAGATACTCCTAAAGCATATTCTAAAAGTGAAAATAACGATAGGATACTCATATCTCCTCTAGCAAAGAGAATTGCGGAGAGTAAATCTATAGATATTAGAAATATAATTGGTTCAGGGCCACATGGTAGAATTGTTAAGACAGATATTTTGGCAGCAAAAACTTCGAAACAATCAATTTTTACGAGAGATGGTGGGTATAGTATAGAACCACATTCAAATATGAGAAAAGTAATAGCTGCAAGATTGATAGAGTCTAAACAAACCATTCCACATTTTTATCTCAATATAGATTGTAATCTTGATAAGCTCCTTGATATTAAAGAGCAAATTAATGCTACAGAGGACATTAATTATAAAATTTCAGTAAATGATTTTATTATCAAAGCTTCATCAATGGCTTTATCCAAGGTTCCACATACTAATTCTAGTTGGTCTGATGAAGGCATTATAAGATATAATGACATAGATATTGCCGTCGCAGTTGCGGTAGATGGAGGGCTTGTAACTCCCATTATTAAGAACTCTGATAAAAAATCCTTAGTAGAAATCTCTAATGAAATGAGAGTTTTAGCAGTAAAAGCTCGTGAAGGAAAATTAAAACCTGAAGAATATCAAGGAGGTAATTTTAGTATTTCAAACCTTGGTATGTTTGGTGTTAAACAATTTGCTGCTATAATTAATCCTCCACAAAGTTGTATTCTTGCTATTGGAAGTGCAAGAAAAATTCCAGTTGTCGATCAAGAAAAAGTAAAAATTGCAACAATAGCAGAAATAACATTATCATGTGATCACAGAGTTGTAGATGGAGCTATTGGTGCCAAATTTTTAAATGTTTTTAAGAATTATATTGAAAATCCCATAAAAATGTTTTTGTTAGGCTGAATATGAATGAAAAATACGATGTTGTTGTTATTGGAAGTGGCCCTGGTGGCTATGTTTGTGCAATCAGAGCTGCTCAACTCGGAAAAAGAGTAGCTGTTGTAGAAGCAGAAAAACTTGGTGGAATATGTTTAAACTTCGGTTGTATTCCAACAAAATCACTTCTTAGATCTGCTGAAGTTTTGCATTTAATGCGTAATCACAAGGATTTTGGGCTTAGTGCCGAGAAAATTTCGGCAAATTTTTCAGAAATTATTGCAAGGTCAAGAAAAGTTTCCACACAATTATCTACAGGTGTTATGGGGCTACTTAAGAAGAATAAAGTTACGGTAATTAAGGGTATTGCAACATTCCTGTCTAATAAAAAAATTAAAATTAATGCTGAGAAAGAAATAGAAGTTGAAGCAAGCAATTTTGTAATTGCAACTGGTGCAAGAGCAAAAATAATAGCAGGTTTTGAGCCAGATGGGCTTAATGTTATTACATATAAGGAAGCTTTGACTCTTGATAAATTGCCAAAATCTATGGTTATTGTTGGATCAGGAGCAATAGGTATAGAATTTGCATCATTTTATAATAGTCTAGGTGTAGAAGTTACTGTTTTAGAAGCAAGAGAAACTATACTTCCAGTTGAGGATAAAGAAATTTCTGATTTTGCAAATAGAGCATATACAAAAAATGGCATAAATATCTATACATCAGTAAAGTTAAAAGAATTAAAAAAACATAAGGATTTTGCTGAGATCTCATATGAAATTAATGGCAAAGTTCTAAGTCAGAAAATAGATAAAGTTATTATGGCTGTTGGTATTATACCTAATACCGACAAATTAAACCTTCAAAATACCTATGTAAAGTTAGATGACAAGTTCTTTATCAAAACAAACGAATTTCTAAAAACTGATGACCCACAAATTTATGCTATTGGCGATGTAACAGAAGGGCCATGGCTTGCTCATAAGGCAAGCCATGAAGCGGTTTTAGTTGCAGAACATATATCAGAGAGAAAGGTAAAACCTATAGTTAAAACAAGAATAGCTGGCTGTACTTATTCAATGCCTCAGATAGCAAGTGTTGGTATTACAGAGGATAAAGCAAAATCTTTAGGTTTAAAGATCAAAATTGGTAAATTCCCATTCAGGGCTAATGGAAAAGCAATAGCGCTTGGTGAAGAAGAGGGTTTAATAAAATTAATTTTTGAAGAAAAAACTGGCGAGATTCTTGGAGCTCACATGATAGGTGCAGAAGTTACAGAACTTATATGTTCTATAGTAGTAGCTATGAATTTAGAGGCAACAGAAGAGGATTTATTTCATATAATATTCCCTCACCCCACATTATCTGAGATGTTTCATGAAACTGCACTCTCTGCATATGGTAGAGCAATCCATATCTAAAGTAGTATTTGGTGTTATTAGTGGCTCGGTATGGTAATGGCTTTGCGGCGTTGACGACCAGGAATGTCTAAAGAATTTTTTGCATGCTCTACAAGTCTTGGCGCAGCTTTTGCAATTGTAGCAGCTTCCGCTAAAACATCATCTCCTATTCTTACTTCTGTTGGGCAATGTTGATGTTTAGTCTCACTAGAATCTGATTTTTTAGACATGTGTACCTCATAAAATTCAATTCTCACCAAAGAGAAGAACAAATATTGTACAAACTACAGTTTTCTTATTCTTGATAAAAAGTTAAATTATATAAGAGTGATATTTTTACCTTAGCCCCTAATTACGACCAAGCTCCATTCTCTAATTGTTTATAATATTTTATCTCGTAAGATAAAGCTTTGTATTTTAAATATAGGTTACGACAAATTTCTCTTTGCAGATTATTATGTTCATAGAAAATTATCATTATTCTACTAAATTGATCTATCTTATCAAATTCACAACCTATACACACTAATATATCTGCATTATTTATATTATTTTCTTTATCGGTTATTAATATAGGTTGTTGATTAGGTAATGGATCATTTATACTTCCATGAGGAATGAAAGATTTTTGAGAAAATGTCCATAATGTTTTATTTATAAGTTCTTGGAAATCTACATCGCCTACCTTAACTAAAGTATTTTTACCAGTTTGGTAGCATTTTTCAAGTAATTGACAGACCGATTTCTCAAATGTAGCACTCGTAACTTGATAAAAATTTATAACACTATTCATTTTCATAGAACCCTTCAATAACCTATTTTATTACGCATCATTTGCTTGTTAAATATCGACATCTGAAGAATCAAATTATCTGTAATTTCCATCTTGTTTGCAACAAAATTACATTTATTTATTATTGATGCATCCATTGAAATATCTAAAAATCTGAAATTTTGTTCGCCGCTTTGTTTTTGTCCTAATAATTCTCCTTCACCTCTCAAAATAAGATCTTGTTCAGAAATATAAAAACCATCTTGACTGTCTTTGATTATTTTAAGGCGCTGGAAAGCTATTTTACTGGTTTGTGCTCCGTAGAGTAGGATACATACGGATTCTAGATTGCTTCTTCCTACTCTTCCTCTGAGTTGATGCAATTGCGCAAGGCCGAATTTTTCTGCATTTTCTATGATAATCAATGTTGCATCCGGGATATCTACACCAACTTCTATTACTGTCGTGGAAACTAGGATTTTTATTGTAGAATCCAATAATTTATTAATAACTTTAGATTTTTCTTCTTGAGACATCGTACCATATAAAAATTCTACTTCATCTCCAAAAATATTATTCAAATATGAAAATCTTGTTTCTACATCAGAAAATGTGCTATATTCTTCTTTATCTGTTATTCCAATTAATGGGCAAATCCAAAAAACTTTTTCTCCTTTTTCAATTCTGTTACGAATCGCAATGCAGATATCATCTAATTTTTTTACAGAACAAGCTAATGTTGTGATATTTTTTCTGTTAAGAGGTTTTGTTTTTATATAAGATATTGCAAGGTCACCAAACATAGTTAAAGAGAGGGTTCTTGGGATCGGTGTAGCACTCATTATTAGAACATCAGGTCTATCTCCCTTTGATACAAGGTCCATACGTTGATTAACTCCAAATCTATGTTGTTCATCTACAATAATATACCCAAGATCATGAAAAATAACTTTTTCTTGAAATAAAGAATGTGTCCCTATAACTAGATGAGCTTCACCAGATTTAATCGACTCGAGTAATATTTCTTTCTTTTTTCCTGTAATCTTTCCAGTCAGCAATATAACGTTAATATTAAAATCTGCAAGGAGGCTAGTAGCAGCCTGATAATGTTGTTGAGCCAAAACATCAGTAGGTACCATTATAGCAGATTGTGAGCCTGCACTAATAACATTTAGCGCAGTTAAAATAGCTACAATTGTTTTCCCACTTCCAACATCTCCTTGAACCATTCTTAACATTTGATTTGGAGACATCTGGTCAACTTCAATATCATTAATAACATCTATTTGTCCTTGAGTTAATTCAAACCCAAGTTTTTTTAGAACTTTTTCTTTTAAATCATTATTTACTTTGAATTTTCTTCCTTTTAACTTTGTGGCTCTTTCTCTAATATACCTAAAACTTATTTGATTTAAAAAAGCTTCATCTATTTTAAGTCTGAGCGTAGATTTTTCTAAGGAAGCAGAAAAGTTCTTATATTGATGTAAATTTTTCACTGCATCCATAAAGCTTGGAATACTGTATTCTTGTAACAAATTTTCTGGAATCCATTCATGAGAGATGTTACAAACTGATATTGCTTTATAAATATAGTTTCTCATCATTGAATTTGTTATACCATATGTAAGAGGATATTTCGGCTCAAATTCTGTTATCTGAGATTGATCAAAGATAATTTCAGGATGTGCAATCTGTGGTCTATAATCATATAATTCTACTTTCCCTCCTATTATTATTTCTTTTCCAATACATAGTGATTTTTTGAAGTAATTATGAAATTTAAAAAAAATAATAGTTACCCCTCCAGTCTCATTAGAGACAAAATATTTTACAGGCTGAGTTTTTTTCTGTGGATAAATTATTTCAATTACTTTTGCTTTAATAACAACTTCATCATGATGACGAAGGGTTGCTAAATTAGGATAAATTCTTCTTTTTTTTAGTGAAGTAGGTTTATAAAGCAGCAAATCTGCTACAATTTCTATACCAAGCCGGTTTAACGCATTTTCCTTTATCTTATCTAATGTAATAATTTTATTTATCGGTTCGAGAAGAATTTTATTCATTATTATAGTAGCATGAATTTCGATATAAGAATCATCATTATTTGACGAAGATCTAAAAAAGATTCTTCAGTTGCTAAAAGCAATTTTTTAGCTTCTGTATAGTAATTATACAAATCATTTTTATAAATATTTTTTCTTTCTACGTACTCGTATAATGCTTGATAATCAGGATTTGATACATTTGTAAGTGTAGAGATTTCATATATTACATCTGAAATAATCTGAATCGAATTTTTGATATTTATAGTCTTGTCTGTAACAAGCAAGTTGATATCATTAGCTTTATCTTCAAATCTGACTTCAGGGTTCAATATCCTATATACAGAGGATTTATAGTCATGATTTCTATTTATATCGCCAAAAACATTGTCGTAGATATTCACACAACGAGATTTAATAGTAGGTATTAATTTATTATAATGACTAGTAATTAAAAAAATATAGCCATGTTCTGGTGTGTCTTCCAGTATCTTAAGAAGACAATTTGATGCATTCAAATTCATGAGCTCTGCACCAACAATAAGGGCAAATTTATATGGAGACAAACCACCTGTAGAGCTAAAGTGTGATTGTAAATTTCTAATTTGTTCAACTGATATATATTTTTGTGAATCTCCATTTTTGCTTTCAAGAATTTTGATTACACAAATATCAGTGTTATTTTCAGCAGAGACATTACAATGCGATTTTGTAATGTTCTGAATAAAATTCATCAGCTCAAACTCTGATTCTCTGTATTTATGGGACTTAATTACAGAACTTTGTGGTAACTTACCATTCTTCCATAGTCTATCAAGAGTAATTTGTAGTTCTTGCATGATAGTGCAATTCTCATATATTTAAAGCATCTCTATATAACTCAATTAAAGCTTCTTCTTCAGCGAGTTTGTCCTTATCCATTTTTCTTAATTTAAGTATATATCTAATTGTTTTTATATCAAATCCGTTATTTTTTGCATCATTCATAACTTCTTTAATATCTTGCATTAAATCTTGTTTATTATGCTCCAATTTTTCTAATCTTAAAATATATTGAGCTAAATGCTCAGTAGAAAATACTTCTGACATGTTGTAAATCCGATAATTTTTGATATAAATCGACATTATAGTAAATTAACTTGAATTAGCAACTATATAGTCTTTTGTAGTGTGCTCCTTGTTGTATTTCTCAATGTCCTTCAGTATTTAATGCAGCATCTATTCTTAAGAAAAAAGATCCATATCTTTTGCAAAAATGATGCCCAGTTCAAAGTAATTTACTATAGTTTAAATTTTATTTAGTCGGGTTGTATGTCTTCCTCCTTCAAATTTGCCATTAATAAAAACTTGAAGGATCTTAATTGCTGTATTTATATCAGTATTTTTTGTGCCAAGAACAAGAATATTAGCATCATTATGTTGCCTAGATTTTTGTGCCATTAATTCACTAGTACAAAGCGCTGCCCTAATACCAGTATTTCTGTTTGCCGATATGGACATTCCAATACCTGTAGCGCAAATTAAAATCCCAATTTCAGCCTCATTTTCTAAAATTTGTTCGCATACTTTACGAGCAAAATCTGGGTAATCGCAAGATTCAGTAGAGAAAGTACCTACATCATTAATAACAACATCATTAGTTGTACCTAAATATTGTAGCAAACTACTTTTAAGTTCGTAGCCTGCATGATCAGAACCTATGGATATTATCATTTTACAAATTATAATGCTTGAATTAGATTATAACGCTTGTTAGGATGCTTTCAACATAATTTGTTAATATAATGCTAGTAAGGATTGTTTTTTACCTTTTGATTCCTTTAATAATGTCTATTGAATCTCAGGCAAGTATAAATGATATTAAAATAGCCATAGTTGATGTTCAAGTCATAATGGATAGATCTACTGCAGTGAGCTCTATAAGAGCTAATGTAGATAAATTAAATCAAAGTCTTCAAGATGAATTCTCTCTTAAAGAGCAGGAGCTAAAAATTATGGAATCTGCCATAATAGAAAAAAAATCAACAATGTCACAAGATGAATTTGAGCATGAATTAATTGA
>JABDAD010000019.1 GCA_013289335.1 Alphaproteobacteria bacterium
TAACACTTCCATAACATTATATGCGCTATGCAAAACAACAGCCTCTAGAATATCATTCTTTGCTTCCGGAAAATATTTATATAATATTCGTACTGTCTCTGTATCATCATTCGCAGCTCTCTCAACCAATGCAGCTTGAGCTACAAATGGAAGATATTTACAAACTATTTTCATCATTTCTGGAGATAAATCTTCAAAATTAATATATTCATCAAATGCCTTACCTATTTTACTTCTTTGTATATCAGTAGGTGTAGATCTGCTAAAATATTCTAATAAAAATCTTAATATCTCTGGGGAATCTCTTGCAATAGCAAGGCGTATACACTTGCACTCTTTCCCCGTAATATCTATACCAGGAGTACTTTCTAAAAGCTTTTTTACCTCTTCAAACAAACTCCAATTACAATAATCTGATAATGTTGAAAACATGGATTACTTACCTTTCTAATAATCATAATAACCAGGAGGTAGACCTGTACATTCTGTATCAAATGTAGCACTACCATGAGTTAATAGAGCATCTTGACTATGCAAAATAACTTCAAGCTGCGCACTCAAATTAGCATCAAACCCTAACAAACTATGAAGTATATCAGAATGCTTTGTTTCTGTTGTCATAGTAATTTTATATTGCGTTTTTAAAGCATCGTGTAATCCTCTATCAACTGCTGCCACCATTTTTAATTTATTTGAAATTGTATATTGTAATTTACTAAATGTATCCTGAGCAGAAAAGCTTGATGCCTGCTTTACACGTGCTGATATTTCATCATCAATAATAGACTTATCTATCTCATCTGCATTATTTGAGATAGAAACTATCACAGGATGAGATCTAATTGACGCATTATCAAATCCAGTCAAAGGATTCCTATTTAAACCAAGCGCAATTTTTACTGCAATATCAGAGCAATCCCTGTATCTATCGAACGCATATCCTTCACCTATAGCTTTATCGGGAATATATATTTGCAGCTTTTTGTGAATTGTCTCTATAGGAGGCAAACCAGCCGCACTCAAATTTCCATTAAAATCAGTATTTTTTAAATGGCTACTAAATAAAAAATTGCTTGGATCAATTGCGCACACCGAGACACCATTCGCATAAAGTACTACACTATGAGTTATAGGGTGTCCGGATGCATCAACATTAACAGCCACACCATTTGTCCTTTCAAAAATATCTACAACTGCCGTCGCTGAGGTACTTGAAACCAAAAATGTAATAGCTTTAGTTATAAGAGCTTTTTCTATAGTGTGTAAGATAGCTGCTGCCGCAGTCGCCGCATTATATGCACCAGTACTCAATGACCCAGCCTTAACAGCGCTCATTCCCTCACCCAAAATTGTACCTGCTGCATCACCCAGTAATTAAATCTGCTCTTATTGCATAGCGCATAACTATATTGCTCTCATAAGAATATTCTTCTATGGAAGTATATAATTCTGGATTATACGCAAGAGCGCTTGCAACAGATGATGCTGCTGCTCCAGTTGACGCTGCAACATAAGCTGGATCAAATTCAGTAACAGCTTTAAGTGTTCTTGGAGTAATTGAATATTTCTCTACTTTAGATGCAATAGCATCATACGTTGTATCTCCACCAACAGCTCCAGTCACTACAGACGGATCTAATAAATCTGTCCTAATTGAAATTGCTGGCCTATATCTTGACATAAAATTTTACTACATATATTAATTAACAGTATGTAGTTAATTATACATAAATTCAGCAAAAAATCAACCTACAGTTATTACTTAAAAGGCCATTGCTAACTAATTAACTCGAGTTATGAATTGTATCTTGAATTTCGAGCTAGAAGGTGTGGTTAGGGTTATAGCCAATTACTTCGTCGTTCCTAGTCCCATCAAGTTAAATAACTATATAATTTTAGTACTGGATTTTTGCTCCAGCTTTAGAAAGAAGCCAAATTATGGACTTCTGAGAATTATCATGGAAATCACTTGCGCTGAGTGAATCATTGAGCACGGAAATATTAGCTCCCTTCATAATCAGATAATACACAACATTGTACATACCAGCAGATACGGCAGATAAGACAGGTTTAAAATTTTCTGTTAGCTTGTTAATATTAATATATGAGTGATTTAAGATTGTTCTTATAGTATATATATCACCTTTTTCTACGGCAGATAAAAATTCTTCTTTTGCACTTTCTAAATCAGAAATAATAACTGGACCATTAGACACTGCTTTTATAAAATTTTTAATAATAGTATCTTGTTTTTTAGATTCATTCTTATTGTATTGATCCCAAAACATTTTTATATATGCAGATTCATCGCTATAAGTAAGTTTTGCAGATGAAGTAATCGCTCCTAGTTCTACATCATCTCGTGGTAACATGATCATTGCAACTTCATCTTGAATAAATGCGTTAATCTCAGCTTCTTCTGCTTCTTGTGCTTGCATTTGTTTTTGAGTAATTGGTTTTAAATCTGCAACAAACAAGTCTCTGGATTTTTTATCTATGTGTTTTTCTAATTCTTTCTCAGTTTTATGAATTATATCATTATTTTGTTGGTGGTGCGAGATTGGATTATGGGCCTTATGAAAATCTCTGGAACTCGTGATTTGTTCATTTTGACTTTCTAACTTTATCTCATTATCAGCCAATCCTAGCTCTTCTGGAGAAGGGCGGAATTTTTTTTGATCCTCATGTAATGCACTAATTTGTGGCACTTCAACAATATCTGCATGTATATGAGTGTCAGTTCCTTTGTGAATAGAATCTTGCTCCTTAATCTCAGTAGGTTGATTTTGATATTTTCCTGCTGATGAGGTAAATTCAGTATCACTAGGAGCTTTAGTGGGAGTAGGAGCTTGCATTTTTTGCTCATTAACTTCTGGAATAGAAGGTGATGTATTTTGCGTTTTTTGTTCATGATCTTGCTTGAGGTTAATATGAGTATTATTATCCTGAACTTTTTGATGCGTCAGAGGTTCAAGAGTTTCATGTTTAGCTGCAATTTTTATTGGCTCCTTACTTGGACTAAAGTAAGACTTCACATATCTTATAATTTTCACCACAGGTGAATCTTCAGGAAAAATCCATTCTTCTATGTTTTGTAATAAGCTATATTTTGGTTTTTCTATGGTTGCTTCAGGCAAAGCAACAGATTTTTCATCAGCAAATACTATTTTTGAATTTAATAGAACACATATTAATAAAATTCCATATATTTTAGCCATAATCAGTCTTCAGGTGATATAAGTTTTTTTACTTCTTTTTCTACTATGGTCTTAACTATAGAAGGCAGATTTTGATCCAACCATTCTTTTAACTGTGGTTTTAGGATTTCAGTAACTATATCCTCTACAGTTGCTTGTGAATTTAGTCTTAAATGGTCCTTTTTAGTTACAGCTTGCTTTAGTTGATTCAAAATCGTTGATGTTGCCTCCTCTGTAGTTTTAGAAATTAATTTATTCTCTTCATGTAATTTACTATTATCCTGCTGTTTAACACCAATATCAACGTTACCCCTATTATCCTCATATGTAAATCCTTTATTTGCCAAGATTCGATTATTATATAAAGTTTTTGTAGGAATTGTGTTAGAAACAGCATCGGATGTTCTGTTGAATTCTGAGATATCTTGTGTGTTTGCTTCTTGAACTAGCTCAAGCACATCGTTTTCACCAAACCTTGTGTAATCTTTTTTCAATGTTGCTTCACTTACTTTAGCAAGAATCTCACTGGCGCTTGAAGTAATAGCAAGTCTTTTTGATTTCATATTTAATTTAAAATCCCACTATTTTAAATTTAGTTTTTCTAAACTCTTTTTCTGCATCAAAATATTTTACTTTTAATCCAAGATTTTTTGCTGTTAACTGAGCTAAATCAGCTTTTACTGTATAAGCTGCTTTCATAAGTTGTTGTTTTGCTTGAATGTTTTGGAATGTTACTTGATATAGTTCACGTTCAATTTTTAGCACATCAATGAGAGTCAACATTCCAACTTCATATTGATTTTTTATACCTTCATATTCTATAGTTTTGGCTTCTACAGCTATGGCAAGTGCTTCTGCTGAGCGTTTAGAAGCAATAAATTGTTCCCAATCTAAAATAAGATTTGTTGTAACTGATTTAGATACATTTTCCTTATCATAAGCAGCCTTCCTAAGTTGAGAATTTGCTGCTCTAATCCTTGAATACTCAGCACCGCCATTGGAAATTATTGGGATTGTAAGATTAAGAGTTGTGGAATAAGATGTATCATTTTGCAGTAATTGATTTGGTGTTTTTAAACCTGAGTTTTCAGTTTCTGTATTACCTCTTTGCGCTGTGGCTGTAGCGTTAAGAGTTGGCAACAAGTTACCTTTTGCGGCTAAAGACTTATTTTTTGCGCCTTTTAATTGAACATCGATTGATCTTATATCTAGATTTGCTTTCATAGCTTGTTGTTTGAATATCTCAAAATCTGTTGGCAAATCATTTGGTAGTTCAGGAAGAGTGACATCAGTAGGTTCTTCATAAAAATTTTCTCTATATACGCTGGAAGCAGCAAGGAATGCGGCATTTGCGTTTGCTTTTTCAGCTAATGCTTGAAAATGTTCGGATTTTGTAGCAGCTACTTCTGTTTTTGTAGCTTCTCCAACTTTTAATTTTTCCTCAGCTGCTTCATTTTGTTTTTCTGTAGAGCTAACATGAGCTATTGCAACTTCAAGTTGTTCTTTTTTAGCTAGTAGATCAATATATGCTAATGTAGCTTTTAAAATAAAATCTTGCTCTCTTGCAATATAGGTAATTTTAGCATTATCTATCCCATATTTTGCAGATGCAAGATTTGCTACCGAAGAACCACCATTAAAAATATTTTGAGTAACAGTTAAAGCTCTAGAAACTGACTGACTTCTATTGCTGGCTTGGGGCTGCCCTGGTAAAAGAGGTGCCTTAGTGTTAGTGACTTGAGTTTGAATTCCAACACTTGGTAGAAATTCTGAAGAAAGGGTCAAAGGATATTGTTGTAAAGAGGTGATATAATCCTCTTGATAACTTTTTATTTGAGGGTGAGTTTCGTAAGCTTTTGCAAGCGCTTCCATTAAAGGCACGGCACTCGCTGTTTTGCTGGATAAGGCTATAGCAAGTAATATAGCAAATTTCTTTTTCATACAAATTTTATACTTGAATTCATTTTTTAAGCAGGATACCTAATATCTGTTAATTATGCAAGTATACAAGTTAATATGACATATATTATTATTGTTTTGCATTTAATATCTCAGTAGCTGGAGCGAGATCTGTACTATATTTTGGCACAAAATTTTGCAATTTAGAATATTCATGAAATAGCGCTATAAAATACATATACATATCAGAAGTTTTTAGATTTTCTTGTACAATGCTACTTGCTTGTGCGGCAATTTCCTTGGCTTCACTATCGTGCATTCTTACCCATTCAATCTTATCTTCTATATCAGACATATCAGATTTTATTGGTATATAATGTTTCCATGGCTTAAATAAATTATAGAACCATTGAATATCTGGTGTTTCATCTTTTAAAGTTACTGAGTTTGATAATAATCTCCAAATAAATCCAGGATAAGTGCAAGAATTACCATCTATATTTATCTGTATTTTATGCTTGAGATGCTTATTTTTGCTAGCCTGTGGAGCTAGTTGGTATTTTTGCTTTAAAATTAGCATTGTTGCACTATGCGCCTGTGTTATAATAGTAAATCTGGCATCTACTAAATCAGGATGAGAATTTGAAAAATCAACTAATTTTATTCGTGGTAATTTAGCATAATTTTTTTCATCCACAATAGATGTGTAGCTGTTGAAATAATCATTTTCATCAAATAAAGAGCCTGTAGTTGCTCCTCTCCAAAAACCTTTATTTATTTTCTTATCCCATGGAATTTCTTTATTTAATTCTAATATTGAGTAATATATTTCCGGCCAATTGTGTAATGTCAAGGAATCTGGAATCATTATCCTATTATCTCTGTGATCCTTATTAACAGCAAAAGTAAGTATTGGAGCCTTGCTCCAGCTAATGTCGGTAACAACAATATCTCCTGTGTAAATTATTACATCAACATCTGGAAGAGTAACATTTTGCGTAATAAGATCTAATACCTTGAGCATATAGACCTTTCTAGAGTTTAGATCAGATATTTTAGCTTTAGCATAAGTGTATACTTTATTATTAATTATTTTTACTCTGATATACATGTTATCGTTTCGGTTTAGCTTTTTGTATGTTTCATCTAGAGCTTCTTCGGTTATTGGCAAAGTTGAAATATGAGATATATCATCTTTAATTTGCTGCATAACCCAATCTTTAGGTTTTTCAGCTAATTTTGTTTTTAGATCGTCCATCTCTTTTTTAAAATACATCTTTGCTATATATTTCCTCACTTCCTTTAAAGGGTCCATGAGTAATTTATTTATCGTCTTATATGGGTTGGGATTATGTATAAAATAGAGACTAAAAATACAAAAAATAGATAGTAAAATTTTTTTCATAAGTTTTGTTTTACAAAATCATCAATTATTTCGTGCATTTCCTTCGTTGGAGGAGCAAAACCATTCGCAATAATTACAAATATTTTAGAAGTGTCAATATTGTAACCGCATAAGCATGCAACGCCAGCTGCACTTCCTGTTTTAGCTCTGATCCCATCTTGCAATTTTCTGTTTACCAGAGTGCTACCATTTTCTGCGTTTTTTGGCAAAGAATCGAGAAATTCTTTCTGCAGATAAGCTTTTTGTAATATTTTGTACAGAATTTTTGGTTGAATTCTATTGTATCTTGAAATACCAGAACCATCAATTACTAATGACTTACCTAAATCAATATTATAGTGTGTTTTCAGCAAATTTCTTATCACAAAATCTCCATCGCTCCAATCATCTATACCTTCAGGTTTTACTTGGTGTACAATGTTCAAGTAAAGACTATCAAAAACTAAATTATCAGATATTTTCATAGCAGCAGGTATGATATTACTAATGGGCTCAGAAAGTGTAGAAGAAAATTCTTTTAAACGAAGAGGCAGATTTGATTTGTTATGCTCAATATAAATATCTCCTTTAATATTTAACTCTTTTGTTATTTTTCTAATTTTATCTAATATATATGTATCGATTTTTTTTGGAGAAATTGAAATTTTGAACGATACATCATCTATATTCAGGTTTCCTCTTCCTACAAAATCATCACCAACTAAACGAATTGAACATATGGATTTTTCCTTACTTGTCACAATATTATTATCAATATTGCACTCTGCATCACTTTTAATTTGAGCAATTTCTCCAAGTTTAGTGGGTATTATATCTATATTTATTAAGTTTCTATCTATAATTGTTGCTGAGACTGGCCTAGCGCTTTCTTTCCCAATATCAGATATCATTAAATATGTAGAATGTGCTGGAGTCTTAAAAATTGATGCATCTAAAATAATTTTTCCAGCGATATTTTTGCCTCTTAAAGGCTCTAATAACACACGTAAATTTTCTGATGTTAAAGTTGGATCTCCGGTAAATTCAATTACTGCATTATATATATGTCCGTTCTTTTCTTTGACCAATAATTTTGTTTTATACCGATAGCCAGGTCCAAGGATTTTAAAACTTAATAATGCTGTTATTACCTTTTGACAACTTGCTGGAGAAGCATAAACATCTGAATTATATTCCTTATCTATTCTATCATTATTAATATTTCCAACTATATATGAGTAGAATGCAGGCTTTTTTTTATAAAGCCTATTTACGCAATTGCTAGAACAACTCGATAAAAAGAAAACAAATATAAAAAATTTATATAATTTCATTAGACACTATTAGTTATTATTATATAAGCAATCCTAGACTTACCGATATACACTACAAGCCTGTAGAAGATTCTTCCTGTGCATTATCTAAAACACTATAATTTTTACCAGATCTTTCAATAATAGAATATTTTCTTTCTGCAATGTGTTGATTAAAACGTATATTTCCAGATAACCCATTGTACCAAACAGGATTTTGTAACCTATTCATAAGAGTTTCCCGTGCATAACTAATACCTATATATGTTGAAACCATTGCGCCAAGATCATAAGCTAAATTTTCTAAATAATCTAAATGTTGTATACCTAATTGATTTTGTAATTTCTCAAAAGATTTTGTATCAAGTATATGTCTAGATCCCGTAAATATAAGCGTAATGTCAATATCTGTAGCAGTGTCTATTCTACTATCTCCAGCTATAATAGATTTTTTATCAAGATTATATTTTTTTATGGATTCAAAAATCATACGTATAGAGTTCTCGTTATCTTCTACGACAAATACAGCTGGTTTTACATTATTATCTATATTTTCTATACTCTGATCAACAGATTCAGAAATTTTTTGAACAGCTTCTTCTATCGATTGCGGATCGTTCGTATATTGTTGGTTTGTAATAATCACACCGCCATTTGATTCTATTAATTCCGAAAGAACTTTACTCATATTATCCGAACTTCTATTTTTTGGAAGAAGCACGGCAAATTCTTTGAAGCCATTACTTGAAAGATATTCAATCATTCTATGAGTTTGTTTTAGTGGAGCATGTCCGAAAACATAAATATTGGACTCGTCAGCAATTAATGGATTATTTGATAAAGAAATCATAAAAATATTATGGGTTTTTACCATTTTTTCAAAATTTTGTACATTATGAGTAAATAATGGTCCTAAAATAATATTTGTGTTTTTTAATAATAATTTTTTGGAAGCTTGTTCAGCTAATTCATCTGTGGCTACATCATAAGTATTTGTTGTTATAAATCCTTTTAACCTATCCTCAAGGCCAATTTTTATTAGTTCAGCCAATATTCTCCCTCTTTCAGCATGAGGTCCAGAAAGTGGCATAAGGATTGCTATCTCTGCTCTATCTTGCTTGATTTGTTGATTAGAAGCACAGCTTGCAAGAAAAAGAGTTAATGGTATAAATAAGAATGATTTAAATAGTTTAATTATGGAATTAAGACCAGGTCTATACATTGTATCTACTCCAATTGGCAATCTTTCTGATATCACGATTAGGGCGCTATATGTACTGAATAATTGTGACATTATTTATTGTGAAGATACTCGTATTACTCAAAGATTACTACAAAAACATTCAATTTTTGGTAAAAAACTTTCTATTTATAATGATCATTCTGACAGCTACAGTAGGGAAAAAATTGTAGATAAAGTAAGATCGGGAAAAATAGTAGTGCTTGTGAGTGATGCTGGTACTCCTCTTATTGCAGATCCTGGTTATAAAATTGTTAGAGATATACAAAAAAATAATCTATTAGTTGATTTTATTCCTGGTCCATGTGCTGCAGTTAGTGCATTGGTTTTATCAGGTATGCCAACAAATAAATTCTTTTTTGCTGGTTTTATGCCTAAAACTCAAATTTCTAGAGATAAACTGCTTGGTAGCCTGTCTGATTTAGATGCTACATTAATTTTTTATGATGCTCCTTCGAGAATTTTAGAAACTTTAAAACAAATAGAAATTACTCTTGGGAATAGAGAAGTAGCAATTGTGAAAGAGATTACTAAAGTTTTTCAGTCTGTTACAAGGAAAAAAGTTACAGATTTAATAGAATCTTTTAATGAAATTAGTATTCGTGGAGAATTTGTAATTCTAATAAGTCCAAAGCTCCAAGAGGAAATAATGGATATTCAGGAGATAAAGCACTTGGTTAATGAGATGAGGAAAAATAAAATGACTAGTAAGGATATTGCAGAAATTTTGGTGAAGAATTATAACAAAAAACTTACAAAAAATGATATTTATAGACTATATTAAACAGTTCATTACAATTTCAGATTAATAATCCTTTTCGATAAGTTTTTATATATTTCTATGGGATCGTCCGAAGTAAAAATTGTTTCCAAATCAAATCTATAATTACTTTTTAAATCCCATAACTTGCATGATTCTGGCGTTATTTCATCAGCCAGCATTAATATGAAATCTTCGCCATTAAACGCACGACCAAATTCAAGACTACATTCCACTAATCTAAAGCCTACACCTGCAAAGAAGCCGCACAGAAAATCATTTACCCTTCTTGCCGTTCTTTTCATTTCTTTTATTTCATATGGCATCATCCAATTAAATCCAACAATCTGTGTCTCATTTATTGATGGGTATTTTGTTTGAGGGTTTTTAACTTTAAACTCAAGCATTGGTTCAGTAAATAAATATCCTTCTTGTACACCAAATTTACTCACATAATCTCCAACAGCAACGTTACTAACTCTCACTTGAAGAGGTATCATATCTAGAATTTGAATTTCTTGCTCACGCATATTTAACTTTTCTATAAAATGATTCTCAATACCAACTAAGTCTAATTTTTCCATTAAAAAACTGGAGATAGAGTTATTAATTACTCCTTTTCCAAAAATAGTTTTAATTTCATCATTATATTTTAAATCATCTTTAAAAAAAATTGTAGCTGTAGTATCTTCATCAGAATCTTGATAAATGATTTTACCACTACCCTCATATAGTTTTTGCCTATTTTTCTTAATTTTGATTATATGTTCCATAAATTTCCTTCGCACGTATTTCAAAAGCTTTAACCATCGTCATACAAGCCTTCTTAAACATTGCACCTACCATGATATTTGTTATTTCAGATTCAAACTGAAAATCTATTTCGAAGTAAATTTTTGTTTTTTGTTCCTCGTATTTTTCAAACACCCATTTTGTTATAAGATACTTAAAAGGTCCAGATATTTGAGTTGCGTTTACGAAATATTTATTATCCACTACTCCATGTACAACTGATGACTTATAGGTTTTGGTGGTAAAGCCAAATGCAATCGATAAATCAGCTGTTAGCTCATTTTTCTTTCTCTCTATTATTTTACATGTTTTGCAATAAGGTATAAATTCTGGATATTTCTCAACATCTAGTACAAGGTCATATAGTTGTTTTTGCGTATAATTTAAAATACGTGATTCTTTAAAGTCAGGCATTTAACACCATATTATCTCGTATTTGCTTTAGTTTTCTAAAATCATCACCAGCATGATATGAAGATCTAGTGAGAGGACTTGCCGAAACCATTAGAAATCCTTTCGCATAAGCCGTTCTAGATAGAAAATCAAATTCTTCTAGAGTCACATATCTATCAATTTCAGCATGTGTTTTTGTAGGTTGTAGATATTGTCCGATAGTTAAAAAATCAACATTTGCTGCTCTTAAATCTTCCATAACTTGTACAACTTCTTCCTTAGTTTCACCAAGCCCAACCATAATACCTGATTTAGTAAATATTGTTGGATCCATTTGCTTTACTCTATCAAGTAAATTGATAGAATGATAATATCTAGCTCCAGGTCTTATTTTTTTATATAAAGAAGGCACTGTTTCAATATTGTGATTATATACATCTGGTTTTGCGTTCACTACAATCTCTATAGATCCATTTTTTTTTAAAAAATCAGGTGTAAGAACTTCGATGGTTGTATGTGGTGTTGTTTTCCTTATTTGAATTACACATTCGGCAAAATGTGATGCGCCACCATCTTCAAGGTCATCTCTATCTACTGATGTTACGACAACATGATTAAGCTTGAGCTTAGAAACAGCTTCAGCTAGTCTTTCCGGCTCATGAGGATCGAGTAGGTCAGGTTTTCCAGTTTTTACATTGCAAAATTTGCAAGCTCTGGTACATACTGAACCAAGAATCATCACAGTTGCATGACCTTTTGTCCAACATTCACCTATATTGGGACAAGCAGCTTCTTGACATACGGTATTTAATTTTAAATTTGAAATTAAATTTCTAGTTTCAGTATATTTTTCTGAAATAGGTGCCTTCACCTTAATCCAATCAGGTCTAACCTTTATTTTCTCTATTATTTGCTCTACGCTCATTATGACTTAAATTCATCAATATTACTTAAAAACCAATTCGGACCCGTATGATTTGCATTTCTATTAAAAGTCCACTCCTCAGTGGGGATTTTATCCGCTTCAACAATAAGTTTTATTAATATACTATTTCCAAAAAATGTAACATCAGAAACTTTAAGGCTAGGTATTTTTTTTGTGTTTGCACCCTTATAGTAATTCACTTTTTCAAGTGCAAGATCAATAAATCTTTTATCTACGAGTTCATTTAGTATAGTAATATCAACTGTAATTATAGCATCTATTATTATTTGCCATGCTTTGGCTGCATTCTTTACAAATGTAGATAATGTAAATTTTGGCACTCTTTCTGCAACAATTTCAAGATTTTCAATTAATTCCGAATCACTACTATCAACTAGAAGAGATTTATCTATTTCTTCTCTATTATTACTCATCGCAACAAGTTTTGGTCCAACATTCCAGTCATAACCTGTAGTTGTAACGTCTTTGAGATCTACTGGTTCTCCGAATCTAGATTTTTTTGTGCGCTGATCAATATCGTCAGTTGCGCCTAAAATATTAATTAGTTTATTTATTATAAAAAATACAATAACTGCAAAAAAAATTAGTTCTAGAATTTGCGGTGACATGGGCATCCCTATATTTTTATATCATCATTATAAATGAAATAATTCAAATTTCCAATTTAAATCAGGATTTTTGTACAATGTAATTAGAAATCTTAGAGTATAGTTGAATAATTTGGAATATGCGGTAGTAGTTGACAAGCGAAGTCTATAAATAATTAGGTGAGCGGCAACAACGTACACACTTCAAAGTAAAAGGCTATAAAAATGTTATTTTATTGAATCTATTATAACACTTCTTGCTGCATAAATTTTTGCTATAGGAATTCTATAAGGTGAACATGAAATATAATCAACATTATTTTTATAGAAGAAATATATGGAATCTGGATCACCTGCGTGTTCCCCACAAACACCAATTGATAATTCAGCATTAGCTTTACTACCATGGTCTATCGCCATTTTTATAAAATTTCCTACACCTTCCTCATCTAACGTTGTGAAAGGATCAAATGAAAATATATCCAAAGATTTATATTCTGGCATAAAGCTTGCAACATCATCCCTAGAAATCCCGTATGTAGTTTGCGTTAAATCATTTGTTCCAAAACTAAAATATTCAACATGTTTAGCAATATTTGCGGCTATTATGCAGGCTCTTGGTAGTTCTATCATTGTGCCAATTTTATAATTGACATCTATCTTTTCTTCGGCAATAACTTTTTCAGCAGATGTTTCTATTAGGTTTTTTAGAAACAAAAGTTCAGTTTCAGTGGAAATCAAAGGTACCATAATTTCTATATTAGGTTCTATGCCTAATTTTTTTACAAAAATAGCAGCACTTATAATAGCTTTTACCTGCATTTCATAAATGTCAGGATGTGTAATTCCAAGCCTACACCCTCTGTGCCCTATCATAGGGTTGGCTTCTTTAAGCCTATCTAATTGATGTTTAATAATTTCAATATCCAGGTCCATTTCTTCAGAAAGAGCCTTAATTTCATTTTGGCTATTTGGCAGAAATTCATGAAGAGGCGGATCAATTAATCTTATATTTATAGGTTTATTCCCGATATGTTTTAATAGTGAAATAAAGTCCTGTTTATGTAGAGGTAAAATAGTGGCTAGGACTTTTTGACGTTCTTCAAGTGAAGTACGTAAAATCATTTGTCTTACTAAGCTAATTTTATCTTTTTCAAAAAACATATGCTCAGTTCTACAAAGCCCTATACCCTCTGCCCCAAATTTAATGGCTGTAATCACATCTTTTTCGGTTTCTGCATTTGATCTTACTTTTAACGTACGAATTTCATCTGCCCATTTTAAAATAGTATCAAATTCTTCTATGGTATCTGCTTGTTCCAATTCAACTGATCCAATATAAATCTTGCCAGTTGTACCATCCATACTAATATCATCATATTCATTAATAATAATATCTCCAATTTTAGCCGCTCTTCTTTCCTGATCAATTTCAATATCCGAAGTTCCACA
The DNA here is from genome assembly GCA_013289335.1 of Alphaproteobacteria bacterium. Classification (GTDB taxonomy): domain Bacteria; phylum Pseudomonadota; class Alphaproteobacteria; order Rickettsiales; family Rickettsiaceae; genus JABDAD01. Next base: position 13,964 of record JABDAD010000019.1, read on the forward strand.
AATACATGGCTTTCCCATACCACGGGCTACCACCGCTGCATGAGAAGTCAGACCGCCCCTTGCCGTTATTATGCCTTTAGAAAATGAAATACCCTTTATATCTTCAGGACATGTGTCATTGCGTAATAATATTACATCTGCAGATTTTGAAAGAATCTCTGCAACTTCAGAACAGAATACAACTTTGCCATTGGCAGCTCCAGGAGACGCTGCAAGGCCTGTGACTATAGGTTTTAATTTGGATTTTCTAGATATTGTTGGATGAAGCATTTGGCTAATATGAGAATGATTTATCATCATAATAGCATCACGTTTTGATATAAGATTTTCAAGAGCAAGATCATGTGCTATTTTTATTGCAGATTTTGCAGATCTTTTACCAGCACGAGTTTGTAAGATATATAATTTGCCAGCTTCAATTGTAAACTCAATATCTTGCATGTCTTTATATTTTTCTTCTAAGTTTTTGCAATATTCTTTAAGTTTTTGATAAATGCTTGGCATTTTTAATTCCAAAGAATTATCTGAATTAAGTATGCTTATGGGAGTTTTTTTACCAGCTACTATATCCTCTCCTTGTCCATTTATAATATATTCACCATAAATTTCATTTTTTCCATTAACTGGATTTCTTGTAAACACAACTCCAGATCCTGAATTATCATTATAATTTCCAAAAACCATAGATTGTATGGTTACTGCAGTTCCTAGTTTATCGCATATATGATGGATTTTTCTATAGATTTTGGCCCTCTGACTATTCCAAGAATTTATAACTGCTTCTATCGCAAATTCCAGCTGTTTATACGGATCGCTTGGTAATATTTTTCCACTATCCTCAATAATATCTTTGTAAATTCCTATAAGTTTTTTGATGTCACTTAATGATAATTTATTGTTTGCAACAATGTTATTTTTTTCTAAAAATTCAGCTCTAGCTTTCTCTAAGACTAAGTGATTTACGCCAAGAACAACTTCTGAATACATAAGAATGAATCTCATATAGCAATCATACGCAAACTCATGGTCACCTGTAGCTTTCCCCAAAGAGTCTGCTATATCTTCATTCATTCCTAAATTTAAAATTGTGTCCATCATGCCAGGCATTGATACTTCAGCCCCAGACCTTACAGACACTAGCAAGGGATTGTTAATATCGCCAAATTTTTTACCAGTTTGCTTCTCTAAGAGCTCTATGTTTTTATGTATTTCTTCAATTAAATTAGGTGGAAAGATGCAGTTATTTTTAAAATAAAACCCACAAACTTCAGTAGTTACAGTAAATCCTGGTGGAATTGGGAGAGATAATTTCATCATTTCTGCAAGATGAAATCCCTTAGTCCCAAGTAATTTTCTTGTATCTATATGATTTTTCTCAACTTCTGACTCAAAATTATATATGTAATTATTCTTCACCCTAACTCTCTCTATTGGCTGCAAATGCTATTATTTTTTTTAAATAATTCAAAACAGAACTATTTCTTGATTTTATGATATCCAGGGAATGAAGAGCTTTTTTTGAGTAAAACACAACTAATTCATCAATTTTTGATGATATATTATATTTGTTAAGCAGATCTATCATTACTTCAAAATCATTCTCAGTTTTTTCCAAATCAGAAAAAAAATAGGAATTTAAAATTTTTAACTCTTCTTCGTTTGCTTGTTCTCTTAACAAAATTATTGGGAGTGTAATTTTGTTTTCGTAAAAATCATCACCAATATTCTTGCCAATTTTATTTGATTCAGAAAAATAATCGAGCATATCATCACGGATTTGAAAAATTATTCCAATATTTTTTCCAAAATTATATAACGCATCTATGTCTTTTTGTGACGCATTACTAATAATTCCTCCAACCTTGCAAGCAGCAGCAAATAATTCTGATGTTTTCGACTCAATTATTTTAAAATATATACTAATAGATGGAAAATTCTTTGTTTTAATACTTGAAAGTTGAGCGACTTCTCCAATCGCTATTATGCTTGAGGCATCGGCAAGACATCTAAGAGCGTCTATAGAATTTGTTGATACCATTAATTTAAATGATTGACTAAAAATATAATCTCCTACAAGTATAGAAGCCTGATTGCCCCATACAGAATTAACAGTAGGTTTAAACCTTCTAAGTAAACTAGAATCTACTACATCGTCGTGAAGAAGTGTAGCGGCATGGATAAATTCTGTGGCAGCAGCAAGTTTGATGTTGTTATCATCTGTCTCTTGTGAAAAAAGCTTTCCAGATAGAATGGTAAGCAACGGCCTGATTCTTTTTCCTCCATGATCAAGAAGATATTTTCCTATATCTTCTATCAAATCTTCTGTACAGGTTAATTGTGTTAAAATAATATCATTTATTTGTTTGAGCTCTGCAGCAAAATCTTGATGAAGAATTTGGATAATATTCTTACTATGTTCTGGAATTTTTATCATTTTATCAATTTTTGCCAAATATCTTGTTTAATTTTTTTCTTTGGAGGCAACATTTTTACTAGATCATCAACTAAATTTTCTAGTTCTGGAGCTATATTTTTTATGTAAGCCTGAGGATCAGAGGTTTTTGCAGCTCTTTGAAGAATTTGTTCAGTTTTTATTACATTGTAAATACTAAATAGCGCTGCTAAATCTTGATCTCCTACGGAATACTCATTTTTCTCAGTGTTTAATGTGACCTTAAACATTAAATCATCAGACTTGGAAGTAGGAAAATCAGATATTTTTTTTGCAAAATTAAACAGAACATATTTATCTAGTGATATTTTTTCTTTTGTATCACCTGCATCTATTGTTAAAAAATCATATAAATGATTAATTAAAAGCTCGCCCTTTGATAAAACAATCCCAGCATTCAACGCTAAACTAATATTTGAAAAATTATTCGTTAATTCAAGTGTACATAATCCACTTGACAGAATGCCTTCCCCGTTTGTTGCACGAAGTATAAAATTCGTATATTGAGCTTTTATAGCATTATCAGAAATATTAAGGGTACCGTCAACCTTAAGAGTGTAAGCTCGAGAGTAATCTATATCTGACAAATGCTTAGTTGCTAATGGCAAAAAACTCAAAAAAGAGGAAAATAATTGAGTGTCAAAAATACCTTTTTTTAAAGTAAAATCAGAAGCAATATCTATTTTTTTATCTTTCCCAGTTGAATCAAATTCTGACTTAAAATCTATATCAATAAATTCTGAAGTGCAATTTTTGCAAATTAATTTTGTTTTTGCATTATCAAATGGTTTATTGAAATCAAACTTCGAAGCTTTCGAATCTATTTTTACAAAAAATGGACAATCTAACTCTATTGTTGAAAAACATCCAAGCAACAAAGAATATTGAGGCAATTCAAGCTTTGCTGGTTTTGTGACCAATAATCTACCGTTTAAACCATAATATTTCGGCGGTTTATTTACTATATCTGATAGTGAAGTATAATTATCATGTTTAAGCACAAAAGTAAGATTATTATCACTTGATTTATATAGTTCTTCATCACCATTTTTGATAGATATTTTTTCTATGTTAATAGTTGTAAGGTCAATATAATTGAGTAATTTAACAAAATTATTTTTGATAAGAAAAATAATTATTTTATAATCATATAACATATTAAAGGTAAGAGAGGTCTTGGAATCGATATCAAGTTTTGTGTTGTAATATGAAGCCTCACTTTTACCTTCGTACTTTATATCAAAATTAAACGTAAATGGATTAAAGATTAAGTATAGAGGAGCATTATGAGAGATTTTCCATTTCTTTTGTTTTTCAACTATATCAGAGATTTTAACGCCTATATGCCATCCCTCTATATATGGTTCTATTTTTCCAAAAGAAATATTGGTTGATAATGTTGGTATTGCTATAACATGTTCATAATTTTTTTCCATGTATTTATTACAAGCACCTTCAATTCTAATATATGCAAATGTAAAGAAAAGAAATATCACGATGCAAAAAAATATAGTGATTCTAATAAACTTTATCATTTCTTACTTTCTTCTACATTTACCCTTTTATATTCAGATGAAAGAGCTAAAACATCTACTATCCAAACAGTTATAACAACAACAAATATTGTGAGAAGAATATAGGTCATTTCAGAGAAATTTGCACTTGGAATTAGTGTAAAAATTGATGATTGAATAATGGCTCCAAGAGATTTTCCAAATTTTGCGCCAACTACTTCTGCAGCTGCTTTTCCTTTGGTCCGCAGCTCAAGAGAAAGTGGTATATAAGCCATTTCCTTTGTTGCATCAAACAAAGAATATTTACTAGATTTGCTAAGTATATTCTGTGCCGCTCCAGCAAAAACTGCAGCAAGTAATGGGTTGAACCATAATATATTAGCATCATTGTTTAATGTATCTGAAAATATTACAAAAGTAAAGAAAGCAACCCC
>JABDAD010000020.1 GCA_013289335.1 Alphaproteobacteria bacterium
TGAAGAGATAGATGGATTTATTAAGAAAGAGATAGAAGAAAAGTTAGGTCAGTACAAAATTAGTAGCAGTAACACAAGTACTACTATTGATACTGACCTACATAGACAAATTTCTAGTTTGCCACCTGAAGAAATCACGCAATTATTTACAGTTCTTGAGAACAGAAGATTATTTGAAGATCCACCTTATACAGATAGTGCAGATTCTACAGCAAGTATAAAGCAATACACGAAAGAAGAATTCCAATATGCTTTGAGTGTTTTAGCAAACAGACATGGCAACTCAAACGCCCTTAAGATATTATCCATAAAAAGAGAGCATCTTAGTACAGGATCAATAGATGAACAAATTATTAAATTAAGAGAAGAGATAATCAAGATCACTCTATCTGAAAGAATTCTTACTGAAGACACTTTTAGTAGTGTAGCAGCAGTACTGCGACAACTAGATAAAGAAGACTATAGAGAGTTACTTTTTAAGTTAGCGAATAAAGAATCAACTGAGGAACAAATCAAATTGGCTTATTTGCTGAGTGATATGGCTGATTTAAAATTAGCTCTTGCTAATCTAGAAATTAAAGCAGAGCCAAACTTGAAAAGTTATACTGATGCTGCAATAAGGAGTCAATATGCTTTGAAGATAGCTAAGAAACAATTAGCAAAGTTTACAGCAGGAAATGTAGATACAACAATAGATGGCATAGGTAGAGATACTGATGGAAAAACGAAAGCAATATTTGAAGAAGTTGTTGCAAAGAGTACAGTACAACTAGGTCATATTCATGAATTAATTCTTAATGTTATCACGGAAGGTAGTAATACAAATTCTGAAGTACTTACTACAGAACTTAGAAAATCATTTGATGATTTATCACATAAAACTGAATTAGAATCTATACGAAGTGAGGTAAGAAAATGGATAGAAGAAGTTGATACTATATATAGAAAAAGTATTATCTCCAATGGAGAAGTTATGAAAGATAGAGGTAAGTTAGGCGAGAAGTCAAGTGGTAAAGAGCATGGGTGGTTATCAAAAAAATGGTTTGAAAACATCATCACAGATACGTGGCAATATTTTTACAATTTATTCGCGGATGTAGGAACGAAAGTTAAGGCTGATGCAGAAGAAGTAATAAAGTTAAGAGACAAAGAATATATAGTGACATCTAGGAAGCTATTTGATGATATTGCTAATGGAATGAGACAGTATCTTCATAATCTATTTAGTGATGCTGAAGCAATTCTTGGAGATCCGCCTTGTAAATATGCTGTGATGGGCCTTGGGTCCATGGCACTGAAGAGTATGACACCATATTCAGATTTAGAGTTTGCAATACTTACCGAGAATGAAGAATATAAAACATCAACAGAACGTAAAGTAAGAGATTATTTTAAGAATCTCAGTCATTATGTTCATTTTAAAGTTATTTTGTTAGGTGAGAGTATAATACATACGAGTGATTATAATCTCGATATGAGTCATATAGTAGCGCCTGCGGTAAATTTTGACCTTGGAGGCAAGACACCTCTTGGAAGAGGTGACAAGCCATATAGTTTAATTCAAACTATAGAGCAAATGATAAAATATCTTAAGAATGAGAATATGAATGTAGAACATATTGATAAGAATCTGCCTTATATACTGCAGACAGTATGTTATGTGTATGGAGAGGAAGGATTAGTTAAAACTTATCAAGAGCAAGCAAATACATTTTTAAGTAGTGAAGATGAATCTGGTAGGAAATATTGCGAAACAAGGGCTATTAAAGCTTTATTAGAAGGTACAGTAGAAATTGATTATTTAGGTAGTAGTCTATCTAAAGCATCAAAGGGTAATCTAGAAGAATTTTCTTTTGGTGGAATAGAAACGTTTGGTAAGATATTTGATGTAAAACAGGAAATATACCGTTTACCAGATAGATTGATATATAATTTGGGATTAATTTATGAGCTACAGTGCACAACGGACACAAATAAAACAAGTGTATGGGATATTATAGATAGGCTAGAAAGCCATGGAATAATAAATAGTATTGCTGCTAGTAATTTAAAAAAAGCTGTAACTTTTGCGGATGTTTTAAGGCTAAGAACGTATAGTCACTATCAGAGTCAGAAAGAAAAAATGGATATTAGAGAAACTAAGGCTCTAGTGCCTAAAGAAGTAGCAATAGCTGAGGTTTTTCATTTAACATCTGATGAGTTATCTGAGGATGGAGCGTTGTTTAGATATTATTATACTGCTATACCTTTACATGGTACGCTTAAAAATTTATGTAGGAAGTTGAAAGAGGCAAATGATGGTGAAAAGATTTTAACAGAAGAATCAAAAAGAGGATTTTTTTCTGAGGAATCATTTTATAAATCTGATTTAGGAATAATAGCAAAAATATATTTAAGATTATTGAAATATGAAGATGCTATAGAATATCAACGAAGAAACTTGTTAGAGTTGGAAGTACACTTAAATAAAGCATCACCTGAGTATATTGCCGATAGTTATAATGATGCAGGTGTGACTTATGGAGTAGTGGGAGATCATAAGAAAGCTATTGAATATAGAGAAAGAGCTCTTATCATATGGAAAGGGCTCTTTGGAGAAGATCACCAAGATGTTGCAATTGGTTATAATAATGCAGGTATAACTTATGGTAAATTAGGTAATCACAAAGAAGCTCTTAAGTACTTGGAAACAGCTCTTAAAATAAGAAAAGGATTATTTGGAGAAAATAATCCTGATGTTGCAGATAGTTATAATAACGTCGGTAGTATTTATGATGAATTAGGGGATAGCGATAATGCTCTTGAGTACTTAAAAAAAGCTCTTGCTATAAGACTAGGACTCTTTGGAGAACATCATCCTAGTGTTGCGACTAGTTATAATAATATTGGTAGTCCCTATAGTAAATTAGGTAATCACAAAGAAGCTCTTAAGTACTTGGAAATAGCTCTTAAAATAAGAAAAGGATTATTTGGAGAAAATCATCCTGATATTGCAGATAGTTATAATAACGTTGGTAGTATTTATGCTGAATTGGGGGATAGAGATAATGCTCTTAACTACTTGGAAATATCTCTTGCTATAAGATTAGAATTATTTGGAGAAAATAATCCTGATGTTGCAACTAGTTATGATAATGCAGGTGTGACTTATGGTGAATTAGGAGGTCACAAGAAAGCTATTGAGTACTTGGAAACAGCTCTTAAAATAAGAAAAGGATTATTTGAAGAGCCCCATCCTAGTGTTGCAGTGAGCTATAATAATATAGGTACGATTTATTGTACATTAGGAGATCACAAGAAAGCTATTGAGTACTTGGAAACAGCTCTTAAAATAAGAAAAGGATTATTTGAAGAGCCCCATCCTAGTGTTGCAGTGAGCTATAATAATATAGGTACGATTTATTGTACATTAGGAGATCACAAGAAAGCTATTGAGTACTTAGAAAAAACGCTTGAAATACATATAGAAATTTTCGGTACAAAACACCCAATCGTTGCTACAATCTGTAATAATATAGGATGTACATATACTAAATCAAGCGAGATAGAAACTGCATTTGAGTATTTTGATACTGCACTTTCAATCTTTCTAGAAGTATTTGGAGAGAAGCATCAATATGTTTTATCTGCATATGATCGTATATCAAAGTCTTACTTTGCTTTAGGTAAACACGACAAAGCAGTAGAGTATCAAATGAAGGCTCAAGGAACAACACACGACACTCCTAGAGCAGTAAGAGAAAGTGATATAACTCATAGTAGTTTAGTACCAACTGCAGAATATCTACATAAATCTATATCTCACGTTATAGGAGATACAGGTTATGAATCATTACGAGATACTATGCTTGAAGTTACCAAAAATTTGGATGTTGAATAATTTAGTATTTTAGATATTACACTGTGATGGTCACTTCAAATCAATTATATAATTTATTAGTGGTTAATATATGTATGAACTTATCAAAAAAAAGTATGCACATCAATTGAGGGACTTGATAAGCCTTTCAAGTGAGAGTCCAGAGAACAGTATGGAGCTTGCATGCTTGTTTGGAGAAATTGCACAAGAGCTTAGAAATCTTGGCGAAACTACTGATGATTTGAGATATCTAACAGATGCTGCAGTTCATTATCAGTATGCTATTAGTATTTCGTCTAAATTTCTTGGAACTAGTTTTATTAATAAAGAATTTAAAAATGCTGTGAATAGCCTTCATAGATTTTTTACGAAACAAATAACAGGCAGTGATGAAATTCTGCTATTACATTCTAAGGACATGACTCAGCTTGGGCACAAAGAGTATCTTTTAGAACTAAGGGATGAAGTTAAGAGTAAAATTGAGGAAATTCAACTTTTTGCTAAACCTGCTAACCAATTTGATACACGATATGTTAAAGCATCTAAGGATTTATTTGATCACATACATGATAGGATGAAAATTTATCTAACGCTTTTAATAGATGAAGTTACAGAAGTTATAGGATCTGCTCCGTGCAGATATTCAGTTATGGGAATGGGTTCCATGGCACTTAGACATATGACACCGTATTCTGATTTGGAATTTGCGATATTAACAGAAAATGATGACTATAAACTTGATCCCAAAACATGTAACTACTTTAAGCATCTAGCTCATTATGTACATTTTAAAATTATTGGGCTCAACGAAACAATAATTCCTACAAGTCTTTATGATATAAATTTAGAAAGTTTAGTCAGTAGAGCAGTGAATTTTGATCTTGGTGGAAAAACACCTTTAGGCAGAGCAGATAAGGATTATGAATTGATCGGTACAGTAGAATCAATCTTTAGATACTGTACTGGAGATTACGAAGTTGATAATGAAGAAAGACGAGATGCAAAACTTAAACATGTTCTTGAACTCGTTTGTTATATATGTGGTAACGAAGCAGGATATGAAGGTAGTTTAGTACAACAATATCAGAAATTAGTGTATGAATGTATAAATAGCTTAAATTCTTCTGGTATAAGCTATGGAGAGCAAAGGGCAGTTAATATACTTATGGCTGGAACAAAAACAGAGGCAAGTAAAAAATTTGATGTTTTTAATCCTGAAATGTTATTTATGGAAGGAAATTTATTTGAGTTTGGGATTAAGGATCGCATGATACCAGAAAGTAAGTTATTTGATGTTAAACAAGAAATATATAGATTGCCTGATCGTTTTATTTATAATTTATGCCTCATATATGGGATACCTCAAACTATAAATGGACTCAGCGCGTTTGACATCGTAAACTACATGTCAGATAAAGGAATGTTACTTAGTGAAGCAGCAAGACACTTAAATGAGACAATAGCTTTTGCGAATCTTTTAAGATTGCGTATATACGATTATTTCGGGAAACAAAAAGAGTCCATGGAGGTATTGCCATATGATGCTGGAGTTGAGAATGCAAATTTTCGCTTAAGTACTGATGAAATTGCTGAAGGTGGTGCATTATTCAACTATTATTATACTACATTTGCATTAACTCAAAAATTAATAGAATTTTGCGCAATATCGAATGAATCACCAAGCTCCTCACAAAGACTTGGTTTCTTCAGTGATACAATGATGTACGAATCGGGAGATCATGCAAAAAGCATAATTTATCTTAGAATGCAGAGACTTAATGATGCTTTGTATCACCAAGAGAGATACTTATCTGCAATAGCAGATTCACCACTTATGATTCAACTTGGTATGTACACGTCTTGCGCTGATACTTGTACAAAATTAGGTAATTATTCAAAGGCGCTTGAATACCAACAGAGCATTTTATCATTATTACAAGATCATCAACATGATAAAGACATAAGTCCTCATGCTATTCCACTAATATATATGTTCATATCTAATACTTTAAGAGCATTGGGAGAGTATTCAGGATCGCTGGAATATCAAACTAAAGCTGTCGAATTACTTGAGTCTAATTCTCTACTTACTTGTGTTTATAATATGAATTTTGGTATAAAATTGCATGAAGCAGGAAAGTACGCAGAAGCATTAGAATATCAAATCCAGTCTCTACCATCTCTATTAGAAACACTTGGTGAAGGAAATATCGTTGCGCGATGCTATAGCCATTGTAGTCTATCCTACGCAAAATTGGGAAAATATACGCAAGCACTAGAACATGCCAAGAGAGCTTTAGACATACAAAAAAAGATTCTTTCAGAAGAACACATTGAAGTACTTGTTAGCTATAATAATTTAGGAATGATCTATAGTGAAATGGGAGATCAAAAAAATGCGTTAAAATATTCATATCAGTCACTTTTTGCAAGATTGAAATTGTTTGATGAAAACCATCCTTATATAGCAGCAAGTTACAACAATTTGGGTTTGATGTATAATCAAATTGGTCAAAAGAAAAAAGCTTTATTATACTTGGAAAAGGCATGCAAAATACAGCAGAAAATATTTCCTGAAAATCACCCGGATGTACTAGTAGCTTATAATAATTTAGGAATGATCTATAGCGAAATGGGAGATCAAAAAAATGCGTTAAAATACGGTGAAAAAACTCTTGTTGCTAGATTAGAACTCTTTGGGGAACATCATCCTTATGTAGCAGCAAGTTACAACAATATAGCGTGCGCATACCGTTATCTAGGTCAGTATGAAAAAGCTATTATGTGCTACGAAAAGGCCCTTGATATCGATATTAACTTATTCGGCACAAAACATCCCAGCGTTACTACTACTTTGCACAATATGGCTACTCTTTTTTACTCTAAAAATGACTATAGTACTGCTTTTGTATATTCTGATACTGCTGTCTCTTTAGCTCTTGAAGTATACGAAAAATCTCATCCTATATTAATAAAATTTTTTGATCACCATACACATATTTGTTTAGCATTCAGCGCCTTCAATACTGCACTACTTAGCTTACAAAGACCAGTAGGAATTCATAATACTGATATGCCCTCTATAATCGGAGATGATAATGAAGCTTTGGGTGTTTTTGCAGATATTACAAGAGATTGGGATGTTGAATAATTAGTATGCACCACATTTTTGCAGAATTTATATTATTGACAGGAAGTGTATTTAATTCTGATAAATACGCTTAATTTCAAAATATATTTCAGTATGAAACATAAAACACCCTATTATTTGTGATAATCTTTATTATCGCAAACTTTATAATAGTTTACTTAACCTGGATAATGGATTGTATCTTGAATTTAGAGCTAGAAGATGGCTCAATAGGATTAGGAGTGTACTCAGATAAGTACGAATTAAAAAATGAGATGGAAGAGAAAAAATCCCATAAAGAAAGTGATTATTTTGAGGTTTTCTAGGTTGTCTAGAGTAGTTGCTTTTTAAAACAATTTTGTCATAAAGAATTTTACCTAAACTGCCATATTAGACTTTTTAATCTATTTTATCCTTAAAAATACAAAGTTAGTATCTGGCCATCGATCACGTTGTTGTGTTCGATTTAATTAAATTTCAATCTTAATTTATGGAGGTAAATATGTTGAAATTAAAACAGATACACACTGTTAAAGTTATCCAATTTGGAATCGTAGCTGCTGGAGCAATATTAACAGTTTGTGTGCATGCAGCTGCTCCTGTTGTAGTCGTTGCTGTACCAGTGCTTACAGCAGGTGTAAATATGTTATTCCCTAAGAATGATGATGTTCGTGGTGATGTAGCTCCAGTAGCGGTAGAAGGCGTTGGCGAAGCTCTTGGTGAGGCTGCTGTAGCTCTTGAACATGCTGACACCTTACAATTGGTTGGGGAGTCAGATGCTACTACCACAGAGTAATCAAAGTCAACATTAACTATACTGGCGGATTCATGAGCATATCTGCCAGTTGAAAGAGTAAGGCAGAGGTGCTGGAAGTACGAATGGGTTCTGGAGTTTGATATTAGAGGTTTGTTTGATAATATTGATGATGGTTTACTTATGAAAGCGATAAGGAAACATACAAATCAGGCATGGATATTGCTATATATAGAAAGGTGGCTTAAAGCACCTATGGAGAAGGGTGGGCAAGAAGTAGAGAGGTTAAAAGGCACACCTCAGGGTGGAGAGTGATTAGTCCGCTTTTTGCAAACTTATTCATGCACTATGCATTTGATGTATGGATGAAGAGAAAATTTATAGGGGTAGAATTTTGTCGTTACGCTGATGATGGACTTATTCATTGCAAAAGTCAGGAGCAAGCTGAATATATAATGCAGTGTTTGGAAGAACGTTTGAGAGAATGTGGGTTAGAGCTATATGATGGTAAGACAAGGATTATATATTGCAAGGATAAAACGCGGAAAGAAGAATATCACGAAATAAGCTTTGATTTTTTGGGCTATACATTCAGACCGAGATTATCTTACAGTAAAGTTAAGAGTCAGTATTTTGTAAATTTCTCTCCAGCTGTTAGTAGAAGTGCTATAAAGGCAATGATCCAAGAGATGAGACGTTGGAAGTTAAATCTGAGAGCGTCGCAATCACTTGAAGATTTTTCCAGGATGGACAATAGTGTACTTCGTGGTTGGTATCAGTACTATGGACATTTTTATAAATCAGCTATGACTAGAGTATTTTGTCAGCTTCAGATACTTTTCATGTGGGGTTTTGTTTCCTAACGAACTATGTGGTCTATGCCAATTGTAGTAGAATTCCCAGAGTAAAACTCATCGAGGTCAGTGCGTTGGCTGCGTTCTACTTTCCCATTTAAATGAGGAGAAGCAAGTTTGATAGAGCGGAACTTGATGCCATATTCTTTTAAGAGTTGCTGCACTCCATAAGCAAAAAATTCTTGTCCTCTATCGGTTTGAATATGTTGAATCGGAAAGGGCATGCGATCCATTGCTTCATCCAGAAAGATCAGAGTATTAGCTGTACGGCGCTTATAGATAGACAGAACCTTATATCTTGTACAATCTCTATAGGCAGTATACTGATTAGGCTTCTTGCTATCTTGCAGACATCCATCTGCACCCTTTCGCCAGGAAGCTTGCAATTATATCTCTTAGCTGTTTTGTGGTAGTGCCTCTTCCTCTGTAAATAAGGTACATCATGCTTTTTAAAGACCTTGTGAATAGTGGATAGAGATAGGGAAATATCATGTTTCCTCTTCATCTCACTCTGAACCCCACGAACGCCAAGTTTACGTTCTGTGCGCAAAGAGAGAATAATATCTTCCTGCCAACCATTTATTTTAGCAGTAGGGGAGTTGGGAGGTTTGTGGCTAAGGATCTTGCAAAGCTGAAATACCACATTCTTTATAACACTTTAGCCATTTACGAAGAGTAGGACATGAAATACCTCATCTCCGACATACTATCTCTGCATCTCTTACTTCTTTATACAGCTTTATCCAACCTAAACGTGTCTTCTGTCCATTCACACATTATAACACACCTTCAAAATTGAAATAATCAGTGCGATTCACACATATTATCCTTCACCCGTGACCTAGCACTTCTCCTATGACATCTACAGCAGCTTCTATTGCTTCAGCTGCACTTTCTACTATTTCTAATCTGCTATCACTATCTTCAACATCCGCTGCATGCAAGCTTACTCCACTCGCTGCATCGCTACCAGCTCCACCTACAGCTACTGTATCATCTGATTTAGCTTCTGCGTCAGAAGGGGCTGGTAGTGCTGATAAAGAAGCTAAAGATCCTAGGCTATGCTTACATTGCTCATCTAAACTATCTCTATTTCCTATTATTGCTTCATAATTTATGCATAGATGAGACATTAATAATATAACATCTTGTAAAGCAATTTTAACTTCATGATTATTAATATCGTGAGGTTCTACAGAAGGAAGTATCTTTTGCTTAATGTCATGAGCTTTCTTCTGCACCCATTGTTTTATTGAGTGTAATCTACCTCCTTCCTTATGCTCTGCTATAGGTAGTGTATCAATCTCACCTTTTCTTGCTTCTACCATATCTAGAGCTATTTTTGATATACAAATGCTTATCTCTTCTGCCAAATTAAATTTATGTCTTATTATTTCACATATAGCTGTTGTTTTATTAGACAAACGAGTTTCCATAACTTTGTCATATATAGAATCTATGCCTTTATCTACTTCCCCTATTATTCCACTTACTATTCCGCCTGCAATGGGAATAGCTTGTGCTGCCATCGCACCAAGCTTTAGCGTTAGATTACCAACCTTTTTAATAGCCTTCTCTCTTGCAGATGCTTCATTAGTTGGATCACCTGCCACTAACTCAGTACTCAATATTCTATATGTTTCAAACAAATTGAATGTAGTCCAATAAAAAGTGTGATAATAATTAAGATGTTCAGGACCGGAATGGTCTTCTTCGAGTTTGTGTATTCTGTTTTCTATCTCAGCTTTTTCTTTTACTCCACTTGCAGAAAGCATATGTTCCTGCGTTGCTATGACACTTGTATTTTCTGCTGTTTGTTTTTTTAAAACCTCAAGTTCGCTTTGTAACGCTACGATTTGTTCATTCTTTAACTTACCATCTCGCCTGAATGTCTCATAATCTTCTAATATTCCTTCTAGTCGAGTTATTCGCTCATCTTGGCTACCTAACTGTAAAGTATTGCTAGCAGTAATATCTGCATGCTGGGTAAGTAAATTAGCGAGTATTGGATCAATTTTCCCAGCTTCTTTTAATTCTCTTATATTATCTTGAATATGAGATAGCCTTGATATGTCTCTTAAGGTACTTGCCGCATATATTCCTATAATGGTAGTACTAGGTAGTTTTTGCACCTGCATCATATCTTGTACGGCAAGTTCTGTTTCGCCTACACTAACATATAATTTGCTACGTTGAGCATAGCATATAGGAACCATTGTTGTCTTGTCTTCTGCAGTAATAGCATTAGTATAATACTGGATTGCCTGTCCAGCATATGAGGCATTTTTAGTATTTTCATAAAGCTTTCTATAAGCCTCTGCTGTGTTATAATAACCTATATGCATCTGACGAGCCACTAAAGGTTTATTACGGTCAATTTGTTTGAATAATTCTTTAAAAACTTCTTCATCCATATTATTATCTCCTATATATTATTGAGTTGTTAATGATTCTGAGCCTGCTAGTAACGCAGTTCAGCCCCTGTTAAGGTTGTAGTAGAATCCTCATCAATTTCCATACGAGCTTCTGATAAATCAGATGGGGGTATCCCTGCGATACTACCATATATTTCTACATGAGTTGTACGCTCTTCTTGCTCTCGTATCCCCTGACTACTATAATCTTGGATGCGTTTCTCTACATTACTAATTTGTTCACGCATAACATCAATCCCATCCGTGGAAGTTTCTGTTGAAGCTATTAGCTCTATTATACTTTCTGTTATTGTTTGTATTATTGGATCATGAGCGCTTACCTGAGAAGATAATCTTTCATATGCATTTTTTAAAGATTCAATATCTTTGCATAACGCCTCTCTCTCTGCTTTACCTAACTCTTCATTGCTATTAACTACTTTCTGAAGATTAGCAAAATCATTCAAAATATGTTCAATTTGCTTTTCTATGCCTCTTACATCCTTTTCAATACCTCCCACTTTACCTTCAATATCTCCCACTACTTTAGGCAATACCCAAAATGCCCATTCTTCCTCTGTCATGTTACGTAAAATTTTCATACTAATAATATCCATCTGGATATCTATATATGTTGTGTAATTGAAATCTACTTCAATACTTTCAATAAGTTTTTGTTTGATTGAGTGTGAGTCTGGCGTATCATGAGGGCGAATTACAGAATCAGGTGTATAAAAACTCTTTACACTATACTCAAGACACTTAGTATCAACTTCGCCAAAGATTTCTTTTCTAATGACCTGGGTCACTTCATCATTACTTGGATACAAAACTATGGACTTCAATACTACACCATCTGGATTAATTTTATGTATTACTCTGTAGCCAAATGCTTCTCTTGTTTCAAGAAGGACAAATTTAATATCTTCCATATCACTTTGATAGAACATTGATACTAACCACTGACCTGTGGTAACTATACGCTCTTGCTCTTCTTCAGTGCCTGCCCCACCTCTTACATGCAATTTTGGAGCAGTTATACTTAGGACATGTGAGTCAGGAATATCACTTGCAGCAATACGAATACCTTCTATTTTATGAGGAGGAAATAATGGTTTATGTAAAATATATTGCTCAGCTAGTATATCTTTTTGGGCTAGGATAGCTTCGGTTATTTCTTCAATATATTTTTGTGAATCATACTTTAATTTATAACTTTCTATATTACCATCTTTTGTTATAGAAGTGTGTAAACCAGACTGAATACAATTGATAATAAAATCCTTTATAACACAAGTTACGGTACTCCATTCATTTAAAATATGATAATATAGTTTCTTTAAAAAACCCCTCCCTTCAGCCGAGGATAAACAATTTTTAAATCTCTCAGTATCATTAATTTCTGCAATACTATAATCATCTATATGTTTTACTTGACTATGTAAGCAATCTACAGCTGTGCTTGATAGTTTCATTTGTTTAGGTGAATCTATATTATGAACATCTGGGGTATTACGTATAATTTGCAAACATAAATCAATTGCCGTAATAGGTTCTAAATCAGAAAGCTTTGTCTGCAATACAAATGACACCATTTCTTTCACCGCATTACTACCATTTGTATAAAAAATTAGTAAATCATTAGTAGGTAAATCCGG
Organism: Alphaproteobacteria bacterium; assembly: GCA_013289335.1. Lineage (GTDB taxonomy): Bacteria > Pseudomonadota > Alphaproteobacteria > Rickettsiales > Rickettsiaceae > JABDAD01. The sequence goes on from JABDAD010000020.1 coordinate 12,670, forward strand.
ACATAAAAATTCCATGATTTTTAATGATTCGTGCATAACTTCAATTGAAGTTGATAAAGATATTTTCGCAAAGGCTTCAAAACCATCCTTTAGCATCGCAGGTGTAAGTATAGTTTTTGATTCAGTAATGATGAAACCTAAACCTCTTACACTTATACATTTAACAGCATCATCTCTATCTTCCACAGCCTCTAACAATAAATTAAATATCTGGGTAATAGTAGAATAAGGAAGTTTTTCATGGATTTCCGTGACTATTCTACTTAATGTAAACAATGCTTCCCCTCGTGTGTTGGAGGGTGCATCTTTATACATGTCAAATAATGTTTGAAATCCCCTCTGTATTATATCATCGGGTATTATATTACTTCCTTTAGCTATTGATTGCCCTAAAGAACATATGCTAACACCACGAACTTTCTCCTGATTACGTGGATCCGTACATACTTCTATTAGTACATCAATAGCATTTGCAATCAATGTTGCAGACACTTCTTCCTGAGCGTAGATGATAGGTCCTAAGATTAATGCAAAACTACCTTTACGATGTTGGTCATCGCCCGAAGATTTACATCCATCAATTAATTTTGTGCAACAATATTCTACTATTTCTTTTGGTAGTTTATCTTGAAAACCCATCATAATATTTGGTAATGAAGCAGCTTTATGGATTCCAGGATCTTCATCCACATGACCTTCAATTAATACATCAAAAGCTTTTTGCATACTACTGATATCAACTGCAATATTGTTTTGTATCACTTGAGCTACAATATTTGCTATGGCAAATAATATTTCAATTTTTTTAGGAGGATATTCAAAACTAGGATAAATTGTCGATAATGTGTCTAATGCTATTTTAGCACCACCTGGAGTTTTGATAGCCAGTTCATGCTGAACTATTATGCGCAATGGATCCGTGATAAGATTACTACCGTAATATGCTTCTGATCTTGAGAATACCTCAAAGAATAGCGCGAACATATCATCTGTTAATATGGAATTCGTACTTGCAATAACATTTGTCAACACTTCGACAACTAAATGTGCATTCATAGATATGTCAGGAGCTGCATGTACATTTTCTGATATAGCTTTCCATATATTTGTTACAACATCAAAGCACCAGTTTGTTATATCAGGAGAAAGTTTTCTGTGAACAGGCCAACTTCTGATTTCACACATTTTTTCTAAAATTTGTAGTGCCTTATTATTTTTGTGATCATCCTCCCTATCTGACGTAAGCATTGTAACTACTGCCTCAAAACCTTTTACTAGCATTTCATCGGATAACAAATCTTTATTTTCGTATATCTTTTTTTGTAAGATTGATAGTGATTCATGGTCTTCTTCAAACAGAGTAATAAAATGCTCATAAAAGAAATTGAAAAACCCTTTTCTCATTTCTGGAAGCAATTTATCTTTATTTTTGATAATAATTTCCCCTATAGATAATTGAATTTTATCTATTAATAATTGAGCGATAGAGTCTTCAGAACGTTCTGCTTCAACAATATATTTTCTATATATTAAATTTATTTTATCAACTAATTCGCCAATTCTAGGAGATAAGCTTAATGAGCTAAGTATATATTCTAAAGCTAATAATGCTTTATATTTTATAGTTACATCTGCATTATCACATTGTATAAGTAATGCATCAATTATTTCTGGCAATGACTTATCAACAGGAGAATCCTCAGGTATTTCAGCAGTTTCTGCAGTCAATTCCTCTCGAGGAGCTACACTTGTCTCCTTCCCTGGGGTATCTGCTCCTATTTCGTACTCCTTATCATTACCACCTTCATTAAATATTGGTGGTATTGTGCTTGTCTCGGTTTGCTCGGCCTGAATTATCTTTAAGACCGGTTTATCTATACTAACTTCTTTTCCTACATATTTCGTAATCATTTTTAAAAGTGGTGTTATCTTGTAACTGTGATCTTTAGATAATTCAACAAATGCATTTATAATATTGGTACACTCTCGTTCGCTTATAGAATCATCATTCAGTTTTGCTACTATATCATTAAGAGCTTCATCTGCTCTAGCCATGTCTTTTGACCTATCACTTACCCACTCAGGCATGCTACCTCCATCCATGCTAACAGCAACGCCTGCACCAGATATTTCTAGCAAATGCATTAGGCTTTTTTTGATTACTTCTGGATTAAGCCTATGACAAACTGTAGTTATAAACCTAGCAAATAAGTCTTTTACAGGGTTCAATGGGTATTCACGAGTATCACCTACATTTACTATTAGTGGACGTATTGGCGGAAGTTTAAAAGAAAAAGCTATTGCATTTACAGCCTCATCAGTAAACTTTTCAATCCCTCGTAATATTGATGCTAGTGTATTATTGGCAGCTTCTTCAATTCTCGAGTTTCGAGATTCTAAACATGACGTTAAATCATTAAAAAGTTTTATAGCGGTTTCATCTTCTAATTTCTCTCCTACTAGCACTATAAGTTCGCCAAAGGTTTTAGAAGCAAATTGCTTTACATTATCCTTACATAATGCCACCACCATGCTTCTTCCAATTCCTAGTGACTCTGGTATATGCGATAATATATCATCATGTAATATCTTGTACAGAACGTTAATGGCGATATTACCTACATCAATATTAGCTTTCGCTGTAGTAATTAATGCATCGAGAGCAGACTGCAGCATATCTTTATTTATCTCGCTACTTCTCTTGCAAAGTAGAGTTTCTAAACATTTAGCAGAAGATAATTGTACATAGTGATTATTTGAAGTTAAACTGACCAAGATAACTTTCACTATCTCAGGTATTTTTGAGTCAAAGCTAATGTTATCCATCATTTGGTTAATTAGAACCAATTCTTTAGATAATAAAATATCTTTATTAGATGTATTTCTAATACTTGAACCCTCAGCTTCACTTAAACTTTGCTCCCCAAGAACAGTAAGTAAAGTATCTAACATACTATCTGGAAGATATTTAGTGGATACTAACGTCTTTGTTAACCCTACAATATCCTCAATTGTACATCTACTTATTAGTTGATTAATCGCTGCCAAAGTATCAGGAGGAATTTGATATTTTCCTCCAACCTTCGAATATTCAAGCAATTCAATCCAAAGTTCTAATCTATTATTTAACCCAGATTCCACGATTCCATCAACATTACATGTAACAGCATCCCAAAATAATCCCATTTCTCGTTCAATTATCTTGTCTGTTTTTCTAATGACTTTCTCTGGCGGAACATTGTCTCGAGCTATAAGCTCTGCTAGAAACTTTAATGATGTAACATATCTTACATCCGTTCTATGTTCTCCTATTAATTGAGTTGTATCTCGACCATCTTGTAGCAATTTTTCTTTTAAAGACAAGGCAAACAAATATTCTTGAAAAGACGAATGAATAAAAGCACCTGATACTTGTTTTAATAATCCGTATTTACTTACAGTTTCGACACTTACTAATGAATTCTTTGATTTTATACTTAATAATTCAATACTATTGTCATGTGTTATAAAACTTTCATATGCATAAGACTTTAAAATATCTATTTCTGGCAAATCATAAACATTTTGAGGCAAAATCATCTGTGGGGAGGTGGTAGTACCATATTTCTTTAAATGTTCCTCAATTGTACTATTGTTAAAAATATATCTTCTACCTAAACATAGCACCACTTCTCCATACAGATCTGTAACATGTAGTTCATGTTGAAATTTTTCTGCTATTTGAGGTGTCCAAATCATACATAACATTCCTGCATGCAGGGGTATAGTACACATTTGTTTTATTTCTGGCTTTTCAGAGAGATATTTTCTTAAAGAAATAAAATTTTCAGAACTATCTGCATATGGGGTAGGTTTCGCAGCTTTAAAGTATGCTTCTATATACTTATCTACTCCATCTTTTTCATCAAAGCCCATATTTTCAACTTTGCGATCGAATTGTCGATATATTGATTTATTACCTATAATAGCTTGTGGTCGGGATGTCATTAATACGTGCTTACATTCTAGTGCGCTATCAACAATATCCTTACACTTGCTTCGTCCCTTATAAAGATGGGCTACCTCATCATACCCATCTAGCAATAATAACACCTTATCTGTATCTACAATATTAATGATTTCTTGAAGTGTAATAGTCTTCTTTTGTGGATGCAGACAGAAATGAACAAAACAACTAAGAAGATTTTCTTGAATATCTTTTTTCTCATATATTTCATGCCAATCACTATTTTGTAGCAATTCCTTTAGTCTGAGTCTGAAGACGTATTCGAATTCTGAGTTCCAGAGTCCGCACTCTTTTCCCCATTCATGCGTTATATAATGTAATAAGGTTGTTTTCCCAGCACCTGCTTCCCCAGTAATAAGAATTTTAGATCCTGGTTTATGTGACCCATCCATATAAGAAAACAACTCTGAGATTTTAAGATTTGATATTGCAGAATTTTCTTTATCTCTCAAAACCAAGTTAGGTGATATAAAAAGTGAATCAAAAGTTTGTTCCCCATCTTCTACATATGCATCCTCTATATATGCATCTTCAATTAGCCTTGGTATTGTAGCTCGCGCTTTATATAATGCTTTAAGCTTGACTTGGAGTTGATTTATTATATCTGAAGTTGGAGGAATAGGTGTGACTAGAATAGACTCGGCATCCATATGAACGCTAGATTCAATTTCTGGTTTATGGTCAACTACTTTAGCCGTATCAATAGATTTGTTAGAAACTGACTGTGTAGTTACAAGCTGGTAAGCAGATTCTAGTTCATCTTTACTATATTGGCTTTTTGTATCAAGCTTGTTAAATAACCTATTATTTTCAAGAATAGTAACAAGCTGGGTTTGCTGATCATCAGGTAAGCTCATTATTTGTGTGTTAATATCTGCAGTAGAACTGATTACTTCATATTTACTTAATTGCTCACCCACTGATTTTTTAATAAATTGAGAGATTTCATGA
>JABDAD010000021.1 GCA_013289335.1 Alphaproteobacteria bacterium
TAACCGACAAAGACTGGATGGAATATATGAATAATGTTCTATCAAAAAATAAAAAAATAATGTTCATCCAGTATGGGGACCATCTACCAAACTTTGAAGGCGAAATGGCTCAAATAAAATTTAAATACCCAGGAACAGATGATAATGATATATACAGAACTTTTTATAATATAAGAGCCAATTTTGAGATAGGAGATTATAGTTACGACATTATGGATATAAGCTATATGCCAAGCCTGATCCTTGATATAATAGATAAAAATGAAAGTTCTTTTTTTAATGCATCGTCATTTATGAGAAAACAATGTTCAGGAAAATTTTTAGACTGCACCGAAGACAAAGTTATGTTAGAAAGCTATAAGGCCTTTATGATTGAACAATTAAAAACTAATTTTTAGTATTTTTTTAGTCATTCACTGAAGTTGAGATAGCTGACGTTCCAGGTTTCTTTTATTTCTTGCTCTGTCATTAATGAGTTGATTGACTCGTGATTCCGTAGGAAGTATTTCTGAAACTTTCTCTTTAGAAGCTGAAACAGAAGAAATTTCATTCTCTATCAATCGTAATTTTTGATTAAAAGCAATTGTTTCTTCGTTAGATAGGTTAAGTTGTTTAATAATTTTTGCCTTGCTCATTTTCATTTTTTGCTTTTCTAACAAATCATTTTGCTGAGACTGACTTAAACTTTTGGCCATACTCGCCATATCAATAAAATTATGTACTTTTCTATCTAAGCTTATACTTGCTGCATTTTCAGAAAAATTATGTTCTCCACGCACTATCTTTAACACTTCCTTTTTTGTAACTGGATCTACGTAAATTTTCTTTTGAGAACTTTTTATCTGTCTAATTATGGTAGGTCTTACCTCATTTTTACCTTTATTCATAACATCACTAGACATACTGGATAAATAGCTCTTTAAATCATTGAATACTTCTGGAAATATTTGAAAATTCTCAGACATTTTTATCATTCTGACAATGATATATACAATAATACTTACAAATACATCATGAGAGATAATATAAGCAAAAACCCCAGCTATAATTGCTACGGCCTCTTTGTTACTAGACTGTATGACGGCAGAAGCAGGAAAATCAGACTTATCTTGTATTTCCTCCACTTCTTCACAATCCTGCTGGTCTCTAAACTTAATCCCAGAATTTATTGGGTAAGAAATTTTTTTATTATTTAATTTGCCATCAAAGATAATCTGATCATCTAAAGATGATTCGTGATCATCCAGCGTAGAAGTTGTTATCTTTTGTTTCAATTGATTTAATAACTTTTTCTTTAATTTTATCGATGCTTTATTTTTTATTTTAGACATATGAGATCAATTTTAATTCCATAGTTACATTAAAGTTTCACTTTTAACTATAGTCATTTAATTGGATATGGGACTAGAAGCGACCAGTGAAGCCTATAATAATAGGCAAACGAGGAGTAACAACGTCCCAATATTAAAAATAATCGACTATACAACTTAATTCTACTCTAGCAAAATAAAATCATGTGCTCTAATTCTTATAGAAAAAAATCGATATTAAATACTTAAGTGTTGGATAAAAACTATTTTTTTGTTACTTCTTCTTCCAACAATACTTTTTGTACTTCATCAATTATAGATTCTTTCGTTTGAATAGAAGCTCCTTTAACATCATGTGCTTCAATTTCTCCACTGGAAGATTTGTCAAGTTTTACTGAGGGTATGTTAATATTTTTGAGAGAATTCTCTACGAAGCTTTCCTCAAACAATTTATCAAAAATTTGATATGATGACTGCATAACCGGATATAGAGATGCATTTTTTATCCAATTTGGATATTCTTTACTATCTATGTTATGAACAACTTGCCACAAATTCTTTGCACCAACATAACTACTTGAACTCACTACTGCAAGTGTAAGAAATGTAAAAAATGTTATTATATAACCGGATATTGCACCAATCCACATTCCGAGCACTCTGTCTATTAACCCTCCAGTATATTTTTGAATTACCTCCTTAACCCATTTAGAAAGCCAATTTGATGCAAAAGAAGAAAGTATATAAGATACAACGATACTCGCTATTTGAATAATCAAAGAATTATTAGTATATTCCTTGACAATTTCTTCTGCAAATGGAATAAGCACTATTGTAAAGAGAAGTGTAAGTATTAATGCGCCTATGTTTAATAAAGATAACACCATGCCTCTATAAAGGCCGAGAAAAATTGCCCCGCTAAAAACAGATAACATTATGATATCAAATAAATTTATATGCATATTTATATAATTTTTGACTCAGTTATTATAACATCCATACTTTGATCATGTATTTCTTTTGGTATTGACTCTTGTAATTGCAAATCAAAACACACGCCTATCTTAATAGGGTTGTAATTCGTTTCATTTGACTTTGCAATAAATTTATCAAAATGTCCTTTACCATATCCAATTCTGTGGCGAGATTTGTCATATAAAATTCCAGGAATAATTATCACCTCGGGATAACAAATCTCGGCATCTTTATCTGGCTCTTTAAAACTTAACACAGAAGGTACCAAATTATTAATAGAGAAAATCCTTGCATACTCAATGTCGTAACCGCGAGTATGCAAAATCAATCTAGGAAATGCTAAATTAAATTTAGTTTTTTTATAAAATTCTGTTAGATTAACTTCCCCGTTGATTGGCGAATAGCACCCTATTGTAATTATCTCTTTATTATCTAAAAAATGCTTTGATAAAAAAGTCTCTAAATTTTTACATATATTTCTGCAAGCTATATTAAAATCTCCTGTTTTACTAAATTCCATCCTTTTTGATAGGATCCTCTCTCTCAACATTTCTTTTTTCACTAATGTCTACTCCCTAAGTTATTATTTAGCATAACACAGAAATATAATAAAATATTCACAAGCCAAAAATTTGAATGAAAAAAAATATTAGTGATATATAATGCCTGTAATAAATCCCAAAGGATCCATGGATAATGAACAAAATATTTGTATTTTTAGTGTCACTGGTAATATCAGCCATTACATATGCTGATAATAACAATACTGAAGAGGTAAAGATAATGAATTCTAAACGATCCCTACTAATGGAAGTTAGAGAAGGCGATTATATACATCCAGGTGATACAGAAGCGATTGATTTTGTACTTAAAAAAATTACCAAAATCAATAGTTTGAAATTTGGAAATACTTTAGATGTAGGATCATCGTACGGTGGCACAGCTCATTATTTGTTCAAGAAAGGATTTAAAAAAATTTGGGGTATAGATATAGATTCAAACTCTGTAGAATATGCGACTGAAAAATATAGTAACATAAAATTTATGAATATTGATGCTTTAGATGTAACTCGAAATTTTCGAAAAAATTTCTTCAATTTCATTTGTATGTTTAATTCAATATATGCAATTGAAGACAAGGGGTTATTATTAAAAAATCTTGCCACAATAGCAAAACGCGGGGCAATCCTTGTTGTTTTCGACTATTCAAAAATTCAGGGTTTACAAGAGAGCTTTGATAAAAAACACAAAAGTAAAAAAAGTACAATGAAAGATTTGGCTGGCAAAGATATGAATCTACTGGATATAGATTCATTCTATAAGAACTTGGGCACAGCGCATTGGAAGCTGCTGGACTCAATAGATATTACAGCTGAGTATATAGAATGGTACGAAGATTTTCTTGCCAAAATTAAAGACAGAAGACCAAAACTTCAAAACAAATATGATGTTCATGATATTGATGCTGTAGAGAATTTATTTAGTAAAATACTGTACAAGCTTAAAAACAAGGAACTTGGAGGGCGCCTAATTATAGCAGAAAAAATCTAGTCATTAATACCAAGCATTTGTTTGTTTGCAAATGGATTATTATAAATGCTGAAATTTTAAACTCATTAAAAATCTTCTTATAAAAACCTTAAATTTCTTTGAATTAGAATTATTGTCATTGTACAGTATATTAAGATATTCTTTATTCCTGGAAAAGTACATATGTCAAAAATTGACTCACATTTTGAACCAACTATCCTTCAATCTTTCTTTAGTGATGCTTCTTTAGCGGAAAGGACTATGTCTGTTCGTCAAGAAGGTCATGTACCAATAACACAAGAAGAATTATTACAATTAATGTTCAATAATGTACAACGTTATGTAGAAGAAAGAGAAAAAATACCACCATCCATTAGACAACATAGCTATAAAAAAATGGAAGCGCTTGTAGTGCTGATGGATAGTCTTTACGATAAGAAACCAACATCAGAAATACCACAAAAACCTGATTTTTCAAGAATAAAACATAATAGAAAGGCATATTATAATGCTCTTACAGAATATTATAAAAAAACGCTTACCCCAAAGACTCTAAAAGAGATTAGTAAAGCTGAACATATTGATAGTTATAGGGATGCGATGTTAGCCTTAGGTTTGTTAAAAATCACACAATCTGCTCCGCCTGTATACCAGCTTAATTCTAAGAATCCAGATGCACTTCTCCCATGTTTTCATAACAAATTTCAGATAGCGGCAATTAATCTCAAAGCTCAATTTGACTACATAAAACAGCAACTAGAGATAAATCCGAAGTTTAAAGTTACAAAAGACAGAAAAAAACTAATGTCAAATTACATGTTATCAATATTAGAAAATTCACTGGAACAAGGTATTACCATGGGGCCTCAAGTAGATAAATACATGAATCATCTTATTAAGGAGCATTTAAACAAAAGACACAAAAATATCGTAAAATTGAGTGCAAGGAAAGTCGGATCTAATATTCTGGACAAAATGTACCACAAAAGAGTAGTTGCCAGGAATGCTAAGAGAGCTGAGTTAGAGAAAATTGTTAATTCATCAGAAATACGAATCAGGCAGCTCTTAGGTCATATTGCCCCAATAAATCTAAACCCTTACATCGCAATTCCCTGTACTGCTGCTGCAACTGAAGAATACAAAGTTCCAACTAAGTCCATGGTAGCAGCTTCAAAAAAAATGGCCTTCGCTCCCACATTAGTCCGCTCAAAATTATAAACATGAATGGATTAAGAATAGTAACAGAATTTTGTAAGAAACTTCCAGAAAAACCTGGAATTTACAAAATGATAGGCGAAAATAATGAACTTTTGTACATAGGAAAAGCAAAGAATCTAAAAAAAAGGGTTATATATTATATAAAACCAGATATACCGACCAGGCTAGCCAGAATGGTTTTCCTTACATTACGTACTGAATATATAGTAACAAAGACTGAATCAGAAGCTTTCCTTCTGGAAGCTAGCCAAATTAAGCTTTATCAACCAAAATTTAATATTCTACTGAAAGATGACAAATCCTTCCCCTTTATTAAGATTACAATAAATAATGAGTACCCACAAATACTCAAATACAGAGGGAAAAAGATAAAATATGATGGTATTTTTGGTCCATTTGCCTCAAGTGCAAATGTTGATAGTACTATTAATAATTTGCGCAAGATATTTAAACTCAGATCATGTACAGACTCTTATTTTTCTCAAAGGAAAAGACCATGTTTGCAATATCAAATTAAAAAATGTAGTGCACCATGTGTAGATAAAATAAGCAAAAATGATTATAGGCAAAATGTAAAATATGCCATAGATTTCTTATTAGGAAAAAATGCTTATCTACAAAAAGAATTTGCATCAAAAATGCAAAATTACTCAGAAAATATGAATTATGAAAAAGCAGCAGAGGTAAGAGATAGCATCCGAGCTCTTAGCTATATACAAATGAATTCTTCGTCGGTAGAAAAGAACGTAACTGATGCAGACGTAATAGGCATTATTTCTCGCAACCAAACATACTGTGTTACAGTATTTTTCTACAGGAATGGAAATAATTACGGTTTCAAAGCTTATTTTCCTCAACAAGCAGAAGATAGTAATAAAGAAGAGGTACTGTCCAATTTTATAGGACAATTTTATCAAGATCGTGTTCCTCCAAATTATATAATTTGTAATGTTGATTTAGAAGAAAAAAACAGTATTGAAGATGCTTTATCAAGGCTACATGATACTAAAACAAAATTTATAAAACCTTCTGATGATAGTAAGAAAGAGTTAATGAATCATGTACTAAAAAATGCAGAAGAATCGCTAAATAATTTTATTAATGAAAAGATTAAATCTAATCAAATTTTAAAAGATGTAATGGAAGTATTTTATTTAGAACAGGAACCTACTCGAATAGAAATTTATGATAATAGCCATATTATGGGTAAATTTGCAGTAGGTGCTATGGTAGTTGCTGGGCCAGATGGTTTTGAAAAATCTGAATATAGAAAATACACTATAGAGATAAATAATAGTTTTGGTGGAGATGATTACAAAATGCTAGAGGAAGTTTTAAAACGTAGACTCAAGAGATTTAAAGAGGAACCATCAAAAATTCCTTCTCTAATTATTATAGATGGAGGAAAAGGTCATTTAAATGTTGCGGCTAAAGTCTTTGCTAAAATAGATTTTAATATTAACCTCGCTGCAATGTCGAAAGGAGAAAAACGCAATGCAGGAGGTGAGACATTTCATCTGCTCAATAGAGAATCATTTACATTAAGCAATAGAAGCAATGTCATGAAATATCTACAATTATTGAGAGATGAAGCTCATAATTATGCTATAAAAAGCCATAGACAAAAAAGATCTAAGGCTCTTTTTTCATCTTCAATTGATATTATACCTTCTATTGGAGCAAAAAGAAAAAAATGTTTACTAAATTATTTTGGTTCATTTGAATCTATCAAAAATGCAACTATTGAAGATTTACAAAAAGTTGATGGTATTTCTCAAAAAACTGCAAAAAAAATCTTTGAATATTTTAGGTAAATAAGCACAACATTCTTGTTCTCCACGCAGCTAATCAATTCAAAGTCTATTATGCAAAGCATGGACCAATTTTTAAGTATAGGTCCCGCATCAAGTGCTGCATGGCTGAGAAGCGCAACCACCTGACTTCAAATTAAATGAGTAATATGTATATCACACTATTTTTGTGTATTCGTGATAAACCCTATGTACCGCATATATCCAAACCAAACACACAACCATAAATACAGTCATCAATAAAGGAGCGATTGACAGATATGTTGCTGAGGGTATTATTGTAAATAAAATAGCCTGGATAAGTCCGCTTGAAGATTTACCCACTTTAGAACTTATAACGTCTACAGCTGCTTTACCCTTAGTCTTTAATTCATCATCGAGTGGTATGTACAACATCTCACGCGAAGTATCCCAAATTGAGTATTTAGTACCTTTAGAAAGCACATTTTGCACCGCTCCTAGCGAAACCGCTATAGCAAGTGGTGACATCATCACAGTAGCATCAAAGAAATTTATTATATCATGATCGAAAACGACAAGCACAAAAAACATTGTCCCTGTTATCATGATAATTACAGGAGATATCACAGCTGCTACAAACCAGCTATGATTTCTCATTAAATTATTGCCAATTATTGTCATTACCATTATTGCAATACCTGTCCACAGCACAAACAATCCGTTGAATTCAGCGTAAGCATTAACTGTAGGATATAGTTCTTTTACCCTATCTTTCCATACAGTTTCTACTAAATTCATTGAAAGACCAAATGACGCAGAACATATCAGCATTAACCATAGATATTTCGATTTTACTATATATTTGAAACTATCTATTAATCCCATTTTTGTTGTTGTTGATCTTTCTTTTTTTGCTTTCTTATAAAATACTGGGTCTGTTAAAATGTTTTTATATACATAACGAACCAGAATTACAGAAATTATTGCAAAAATTACAATTAAGACTGTACTAGCCTGTACAAGCAGCACTTTATCTTCAACTTCTGTAAAATATTGCTTTAAAATTGAGTTCGGTGATGCTATATTCATCATGATCAATCCGACAATTATTAATGAAGAATTTCCAAATAACGAAAAATATGTGTAGAATCTCTTGGCTTCTTCTGTCGTAGTTATTTCATTTGCAAATTGCCAAAAAAGTAGGATATAAAAAATATTTGGCCATAATTCGGCTAAAACATAGTATACTATGTAGCTCCAATATGCACCCAGAGCTATATACCATTTTAAATGAGGATGAGCCTCCATCAATAATTTTGCCCCAGCTTCATTCATATGAAAGAAATCAATATTTGGATAAATAATAAGAGCAAAAAATACAAAAAATCCAACAAAAATGATCATTAAATAATAGAAAATCTTATCGAATGATAGGTGATTTATCATTTTTGCGTAAAATATTACAAATATTGTTGCAGCTGGTGTTACGCAATAAACTTTTGCAAAACTTGTGACTTCTGCACTAATTTCAGGGATTACTATACTATCTTTTAAGATTCTTAGAATATTTTGATTAAATAGAACACAAAACATTAAAGAAGCCATGGGGAAAAATTTCTTATACTCTTCTTTTTTGATAGGCCAAAAAATACTGCTAATTTTTGCTAAATAATTCCTAAAACTACTTTGTGACTTAACCATTACAAACCTACAAGGCAAAAAAAAAACTATAAATATAGCTTCTTTCGTAATAAGTTCCTATTTGCCACCAAAATATAGCGAGATGTGACGAAAATGAGTTGCGTCAACATACATAATCTTCTAAAAATAGTCAAGAATCAATTTAGTTTATTTGATTAAATGGTTAGTTGTATCTAGAATTTCCGTAAGAGAGGATAGAAGTTTTGAATAATCTTCTTCAAATTGTTGAATATCATGTTTTTCTAAAATTGAAAGTTCGTTTTGTGTACTAAGTGCGCATAAAAGAAATAAATATTCATTAGATGCGCTTGGACTTGAAACCTTAAGTTTATCAATTTTTTCCCCTAATTTTTTTGCTAGATTGTAAACAATATCTTCATCTCCATCTTCGCAAGCAACATGAAAAATTTTATTATTAATAGTTATTTCTATCGTTGACATTTTTATTCTTTACCTTGGATTGATTTTATTGCTATCAGGCACTTTTCTACTTCAGATAATGCATTTTGACATTCTTCTCTTAATTTAGCATTTTCTTCTTGTAACTCTGCGTTTTTTGCTGAAATTGTGTCTAACTTTTGTTGCAATATTTTTAGTGAAGATTTTATTTGCTCTGACAGATCTATAATTTTTTTCATATTACATAAGTTCTTAAATCAAAAATACTTAGCATTATTCATCAATTCCATGAATTAAGCAATCCATAACACCATTTTGAGTTTTTGAATTAATTGATTTATTTATCATTGTAACAATAACAATGATAAATAATAAGGCAAAAATACTTCCAATGAACCGATTATCATTGATACGTTCTTTTGCTTTCGTAAATTTTGTTATTTTAATAGTAGAAATTGTTTGAATTTGAGCTATTTCCTCTTCTATACCCAAAAAATTGGAATATAATTTTAAATATCCTTTTACATATGTTTTACCTGGGATATCATCGAATTTTCCATTTTCAAGAGCAAGTAAGTATAATTTACGAACATTAATAATTTGAGCTATTTTGCTAATCTCGAGCCCTTTTTCTGTTCGACTTTTTTCTAGCAATTCGCCAATTAGTCGTGATTTATCTATATTTTCCGTAAAAACATCTCCAATTTTTTGTTAGCAAGAATGATCATACTAATGTCAATAAGTTCGAGTTGCTTTAAATTTTCAACAAAATTATTGAAAATTTGCGCGCTATGTTCTTTTTTTGCAAACCAATTTTCCAAATTATCAAGCATATTAGATTTTGCTATTACCTTTATTATCCTTCTTTGTTTTTCATATAAATCATCTTTAAGCGATTGAAGCGATAGTCTTTGCCAATAAGATTCTGTCATTAATTTATCGCATGACTTTCTAAGCCAGTCGATATTATATTTTGTTCCTACTTTAAAGTATGATTCACAAATATTTTGCTCATTTGCACCAGTATCTTTACTGATAAAGGCAATATCAAAAGAAGAAATTAAAGATTCAAGTTTAGCACATTTTTCTGCAAAGACTTCATTAATGCCAGCCTCCTTGTATTGTATAAATTTTCCATCAAATTTATCTTTTGCAGATCCATATAAATTATTAAGCATCATATCTGAAATTCTTAAAACAGATTCCTTATACAATCCTATCGATTCTTGAATATTTAACGGATGTTTCAGGTTATTAATCATCCAAGAAATACCTCTTCTATGTACTTTATTAATATCAGTATATATTTCGATCAGCACACTAAGCGCTGTATTACTTGGTAATTTATCAGCTTCAATCCACAGTGAATGCAAATCGAAGATTTCTTGTATAATCACAAAACCCCTAACTATATCACACAAAAATGCCCCTGTTTCCCTTTTTAGGGAACTAATAACTGGCCCACTTAGCTGGTTTACGAGTTTATTTGTTATGGTAGTTAGAATTATTTCTGACCTGAGTGGATGACTAAGTATCTCATCTACATAATCTATTCTCATTGATTGAGGAAAGTATTCTAGAAGCCATTTTTCGAAATAAGGATCAGTAGCAATTTTACTTGTTTGAAGTTCATCATAAACAGATCTCTTGCTATAAGATAATATTACAGATAATTCCGGACGCGTTAATGTTTCCTTATTATTAGCTCTCTGAATTAACTCAGGATTAGAAGGAATAAATTCGACATTTCTTTGTAAAAGATTTTCTGCTTCAAGTATGTCTAACAATTTTATAAATGATTCCATAGTAAAAATCGAAGAATGCTGCATTATTGTAAGAGCAAGTGTTTGATACCTGTTATCTTCAAGGACTAACTCTGCAACTTCGTGCGTCATTTTCGTTAATAGGGAATTTCTAGAATCTATTGTTAATTTTTTACCTTGGATAGCTTTTCCAAAAGCAATTTTTATATTTACTTCATGGTCTGAACAATCAACTCCTGCAGAATTATCAATAAAATCTGTATTTAGTTTCCCTCCAGATTTGGCATATTCAATTCTACCATATTGAGACATTCCAAGATTTCCACCTTCTGCAATAACCTTAGCTCTAACCTCGTTTCCATTGATCCTAAGATTATCATTTGTTTTATCACCAATTACATAATTTTCCTCTGATGATGATTTTATATAAGTTCCTATTCCACCGTTCCAAATTAAATCCACTTTTGCTTTCAATATTGCCCTAATAAGTTGATCTGGTACAATTTCTTTATCCTCAATATTTAGAAGATTTCTAATTTCTTCAGAAAGTTCAATTGTTTTAGCCTTCCTATCAAACACTCCTCCGCCTTTTGAGATAAGAGATGCTGAATAATCCGACCACTTTGAACCTGGAGTCTCAAATAATCTTTTTCTTTCTGTGAAACTTTTCTTAGGGTCTGGATTTGGATCTAAGAAAATATGCATATGATTAAATGCTGCAACTAACTTAACTGTTTCAGATAAGAGTAGCCCGTTTCCAAAAACATCTCCTGCCATATCTCCAATTCCAACAATAGTTATATTATCTTTTTGAATATCGACTCCAAGTTCTTTAAAATGTCTTTGAGCTGATATCCAAGCACCTTTTGCAGTAATAGCCATTTTTTTGTGGTCATATCCAGCAGAACCTCCGGATGCAAAAGCATCTGCAAGCCAGTAGCCATATTCTTGTGACACTGCATTTGCATAATCTGAAAAACTTGCAGTTCCTTTATCTGCGGCTACGACAAGATATGGGTCATCTTCATCATATGCTATTACATCTTGTGGTTTGATAATTTTAGTGCCAACTATATTATCTGTAAGATCTAGAAGCCCACGTAAGAAATTTTGATAGCACTCTATCGAGCGCGCCATATATTCTTCTTTTGTCATATTTAGAGACTTAAATCGGGTATAGAATCCACCTTTAGATCCTACTGGCACTATGACAGCATTTTTTGTCATTTGAGCTTTCATTAATCCCAAAACTTCTACTCTGTAGTCTTCCCCTCTGTCTGACCATCTAATACCTCCACGCGCTACTTTTCCACCTCTTAAATGTATTGCTTCAAAATCATTAGAAAATACGAATATTTCAGCATATGGCAACGGAAGCGGTAAATTTGGCACTTTTGCTGAATTAAATTTTATCGATATATAATTTTTAAAATTGTCAGATTTTTTTTGATAATAATTTGTTCTAACCGCAGCCTCTATAACCAGCAACATTGTACGAAGAACAGTATCTTCTGCACTACTAGTGACAGTAACAAGATACTTATTCATTGATTTCGCTAATTTTTCAGCTTCTTCGATATTATGACTTTGAATATTAAATTTAAGATCAAACAATATTATGAGGTTCTTTGTATATTCAGAATGTTTTATTAGAGTTTCTGTAACATATATGTAATCATAACTAAATTTTGTTTGATGGATATAGAATGCGAAGGTCCTAATCAAATCGACCTCTCTCCATGAGATTTCACTGGATGTAATGAGTTTACTCAACCCATCAGCATATGTTTTATCAGATAAAATTGCATAAAATGAGTCTTCAACTAAGAATTTTAACTTGGAAAAATCTTTGAAATTATGTTTTAACGCAAGACTATATTTGTGGATACAAATATTTCCTATACTTTCCATACAATAAGTTTGTTCTTCTAGAACCCTGAACCCAAGATTCTCAAGTAATGGCATTGTATCCGAAAGCAAGAATTTTCCAAGAAAGCTGAAAATTTTTAGATATAAGCTTCCTTTTGAATCATAGTCAAGTGTACATAATGTAGGAGATTCTTTAGAGAGTTTTTCCAGATATTCCAAATCTTTTGCTGCTTCTGCCGGTGTATGTTTATATTTATAGTCATTTGGAAATAGACTCGAATATTTTGTAGAATATTGAAATGTTTCTTCCAAATTATAGATTTTATTGCATTCGTTAACAAAACTCTCTTCCCAAAAACTAGTAAGTAGTTCTAGGTCTTTTTCTAACAAATCATGTTGTATTTCAGAAAATGTCATACAGTTGTTTGAAGCAAACGTAATATATAAAAATGCATAATCTTGGCTCACTTCTGTTACATAATTTCTTGTAACGTTAGTTTTAAACTTATTCTGAATATAAGTTTGGATTTTGGAATGAGAATCTGGTGTAAATCTTCTTTTTGTCATAAAAATGATAAGTTCAACAAAATTCTGCTTACAGGCTCCAAGCCTAAAAAGCTTTAGATTACCAACTGATATCGAGGACAATGTGTGTAAACATAAATCGTATAATTCATCTTTTCCCACATGGAATAGTGCTGTTCTAGGCAATGATTCTACAATAATTCTAACTTTTTTGTAATTATATCCATGGACTGGGAAATTGGTTTTTGAGAGTATGTAACTTAATTTTTCACGTAGTATGGGGATTTTTCTAACAGATTGGTAATCTACATTTGATCCATAAAGTCCTATGAAGACCCTTCCACCAGAAAATTTTTTATTTTTATCGAAATTTTTTACTATAACAAAGTCAATAAAATTGCTTCTATGAACAGTGGATATTTTATCCAGTTTACCAAATTCAATTATTTTGTTGGTGTCGTGGTTTTCTTCATATATTAAGTGCTTAATCTCATTGCCATCATCCCAAATAGTGGAATCTCCCTTGACATTTAAAATAGTTTTTTTGGAAATATCAAAGTCAACACAACCTAAAAAAGTAAAATTTTCTTTTTTAATCCATTCTAAAAATTCTTTGGATTCGTCTATCTCTTCTTTAGAAAATACTTCCGTCAGACTATCAACAGTTTTTATTGATTCATCGATTGATTGAAGCATCCCTGCCCAAGCATTGTATGTAGTATCTACCTTATTCAGAGTATCTAAAATCGTCTTTATAATTTCTTTAGATAAATTATCTGCAATTTTTCCTTGTATTGATATACATACAAGAGATTCTTTGGAACCATCTTTATCAAATGATAGTAAATTTCCTTTATCATCTCGCTTTACAGTAAAAAGAGGATGCAAAAAGCTCTCATATATGATTTTGCGTTCATGAAATAATGTTTTTTATGGAATCTACAATAAAAGGCATATCATTGCCAAGAATTGAAAAAACAACAATATCTGTCGGAGATGCAATATGTTTTGAAGTCGCAACACGTATTTTAGTCTTTAGCTTGAAGAATTCAAAACCTTCTTTGCAGAATAATTCTAGTTTTTCAGCAGAAAAGATTTTTAAATAATCTATTGGAACATAAGAATAAAATTGATTTACAAAATCTTTATATAATTTATCAGATGAACTGTTTACAATTTTGTTTATAAGTTCTGTTTTGTTCATAATATATCGCTTATTATAGATTACGTGCTATATTAGGCATAATTTATAATATTTATCAATGTAAGACATATGAAAAATGATACAATTTTTGCACTTTCTTCTGCACATGGAAAGTCTGGAGTTGCTATATATAGAATTTCTGGTCAAAAATCATTGCAAATCCTAAAGTCTATAGCACCGGATGTAAAAGACATCCAGCATCGTTTTCTTACAAGAACAAAAATAATCAATCCTAAAAATTCAGAAGAAATTGATGATGGAATGGTTGTGTTTTTTAAGGCACCATTCAGCTTTACTGGAGAAGATGTTATTGAAATTCATACGCATGGTAGTATTGCCATCAAAAAATCTCTCACAGAAACTATACTTTCTATTGATGATGTAAGATACGCTGAAGCGGGAGAGTTCACAAAACGAGCTGTTTTAAATGACAAAATGGACCTTACTAAAGCTGAAGGGCTTATGGATCTTATAAACGCCGAAACTCTAATACAACAAAAACAAGCTATAAGACAAATGCGCGGAGCTCTTTATGATCAATGCGATAATTGGAGAGAGTCTATCCTTTCAATAATGAGTTTATTAGAAGCTTTTATTGATTTCCCTGACGAAGAAATACCTAATACAGTCCTATTAGATGTAGAAGATAAAATTTCTAAAATATCGTCATCATTACTTTCTTATTTAGATGATAAAAGAAAAGGAGAACGTTTGAGAGAAGGAATAAGGCTTGCTATTTATGGAAAGCCTAATGTTGGTAAATCCAGCCTTTTAAATTACTTATCTAAACGAAATATTGCAATTGTCTCTGATATTTCTGGGACAACTCGTGATATTTTGGAATCCCATATTGATATTAATGGTTATCCAATAATTCTTATAGACACTGCCGGTATCCATACTAAAACAAAGAATCAAATAGAATTAGAAGGTATAAGAAGAGCAAAAATAGAAATCGAAGAAGCTGATATTAAAATTTATATGCAAGATCTTAGTGATTATAAAATTTTTGATATAATGGATGAAAACACAATTTATGTTATAAATAAAGTGGATTTAAACAATGAAGACTTGTTATCCATACAAACAAATGATTATTTAAAAATTTCTATCAAGAAAGATATTGGCCTTGATAAGCTAATAGAAAAAATCACTGAGAAAGCCTCTGAATTTGCAGGAAATGGTGACTCTCCTACCATAACCCGAGCTAGGCATAGAGCCGCAATCCAAAAAGCATATGATGCTTTGTCACGGTGTGATCTACAAGATGACTTGGTGCTTGCAGCTGAGAATTTAAGAATCTCAGCAAGAGCCTTATATGATCTCATTGGAAATATCGATGTAGAAGAAGTGCTTGATAAGATTTTTTCAACATTTTGTGTTGGAAAATAAAATTATATATTATAGTGAACTAACTTGAATATGGGACCACGAGCAACGAGCTAAGCCACTCTAGCCATCCCTGCGAAAGCATGGATCTATTTTCTAAGTAATCGACTATATCTAAAGTTGTAGAGGAATATCTAGTTCTTTTAGTTTATAGTAATCTATATTATCAGCAAGATTTGGAATTAAAGGAAGTTTTGCCAAGATTCTCAATCCAGTATTACGAGCTATTAGCTCAGCGCCACCAGTACCAAATATTTCTTGTTTTTCTGAACCAAAATTTATATAGCTCATATTTTCTATAATTCCATATATAGGAATATTAGTTTTTTTATATAAATCAATGGCTCTTTCTACATCAACTATAGCGACCCTATCCGGAGTGGTAACAATTATTGCTCCATCAATGTCGCATTTTTGAATAATACTAATATGAATATCACCAGTGCCAGGCGGAGTATCTATAATTAAATAATCCAAATCCTTCCAATTCGTTGAAAATAATAATTGATTGAGTGCTTTAGATAGCATCGGGCCTCTCCACACCAACGCCGACTGTGGCTCAAGCAAAAATCCAATAGACATAACAGAAATACCTGAAATATCTATAGGTATAAAATTATTATTTTCAGTATTAAGTATAGTTTTTGTGATATTTAAAATTGTAGGAATCGAAGGACCATAAATATCAGCATCTAAAATACCTACCTTATAGTTCTTGGCTTGAAGTTGTTTTGCAAGTAAAACACTGATAGTCGATTTCCCAACCCCTCCTTTTCCAGCAGCAACAATAATCAATTTTTTAACGGATCTAATTTTGTGCTTTGTTCCAAACATAATATTTTTTGTTGTAATCTCATTATGGATAAAAATTACATATTTTAGGTTGGACTATGGTACCATAATTCATACTACCTGCAATGTATTTTTGCCAACCATGATCACAATTAACAAGAATCAAGCAAAAATTGGCCACAGGCCGAAGGCTACAGCTCAGTACTAAAGAAAACACCCTCTCCAGCAAGTTCAAAAACTTCTGATATATCTATCGCATTATAAAACAGATCCAATCCAAGATTTACAGTCTTTTCGACTTCTCTATTAGAAACATATTCTACCGTGGCTTTCTTAGCCAAGAACTCATAGCAATCAGTAACCCCTTTTACCAAATCGTCCGCAAAAGTTATGATGTTTAGAACAACTTGGTACAGTTGTTCTGAAATAATATAATCCACCACACCATCTTGTATTCTGCTAGATGTTTGCAAGATTATATCCTCTGTAATTAGACAATTTTCATCCCAAATATCTAGATAATTTATTTCAAAACTCTTCTCTAGCTTCTTATCAAATTCTCCCCCAATATCAATTTTATTTTGATCATGTGTAGTTGAATATTTTCTTTTTTGTGCAGAAGGGGTAGTTAGAAAAAAATAGCATCCAAGAACTATTAATACAGACGCCACTATTGCGACACAAGAATGAACTACTAGTAGCAAATTTAAGTCTTCTAAAAATTTGACGCCGTTTTTCTGTAATAAAAAAATCATTGAATCAATAATTGAATCTTGAATACATCCCTCTTCTGCTGCTATTACGATAATTTTTTTATAGAACACAGATTCTAGCATACTTTGGTCAAGACCTAGTATGTCAGATGTTTTTCCTAAAGATTCGCTTACTAATTCTGCGATATAGTTTATATTATCTAAAATATTTTTAAAAAAATATAAATCTTGTTTATATAATTTTGACATAGTATAAATTTTTTGAA
>JABDAD010000022.1 GCA_013289335.1 Alphaproteobacteria bacterium
ACTATGTTATGGCAAAGCAAGACGAAGATATAGCTGACGAGTTTGATATAAATTAAAAATACTTTAGCCACAAATAGTTTTTTATTATTTTCATAAATATCAGATACTTATATCTATAATATGGTGTTATTGAATAGGTAATCTATCAAAAGTTGATATTTTTTCTGGTGCAATTTAAAAAAGTGTGATAAATAAATGCCTATCTGCTTTCGATAGCTATTTAAAATTAATTTATAAGGGGTCTAAAAATGGATGCAGTTGAGTCTAAAATTATTGGAATTATAGCTGAGTGCTTACGTATTGAAAAAGCTAAAATTACGCCTCAGTCTAGGCTTGTTGAAGATCTTGGAGCTGATAGTCTTGATCAAGTGGAGATTGTGATGGCAATTGATGCTGCATTTGGCTGTGATACAAGTGATGAAGAAGCTGCAAAAATTGTTACAATTTCAGATGCTGTTGCATTCGTAAAACAAAAAACTGCATCTTAAATAAGCAAAATTGATTTAAACAACTGCTTAAAATATAGATTATAGCATGACAAAGAGACGTGTGGTAATTACTGGGGTAGGTCTTCTTACTCCACTTGGATTTACAGCAAAAGATACCTGGAGTAGCTTGCTCTCTGGAAGGTCTGGAATCTCCGAGATTACTCGATTCGATGTTTCTAATTTTCCAACAAAAATCGCAGGAATCCTAAAGGATAAGGACGGTCATTCTTTTAACGGAGATGATTATATTGAACCAAAAGATCTGAAAAAAATGGATCTATTTATTCAATATGGCATAGCGGCGTCAGCTGAAGCAATAGCAGATAGCGGGTGGGTTGCGACGTCTGAATATGAACAGGATAGGACAGGGGTACTCCTTGGATCTGGTATAGGTGGTTTGGAAGCGATTGAAAATGCTGCAATACAAATTCATAAAGGGCAAAAAGTTAGTCCATTTTTCATACCTTCCTGTATTATAAATCTTCTTTCAGGTCATATTAGTCTTAAATACGGGTTTAAGGGACCAAATCACTCTGTTGTTACTGCTTGTGCAACAGGCGCTCATGCAATTGGTGATGCTTGTAGATTAATCAAATATGGTGATGCTGATGTTATTGTGGCAGGAGGAGCTGAAGCTCCTGTTAATAACCTTGGTATAGCTGGCTTTTCTTCTGCGCGTGCTCTTTCAACTAATAATGCAAATCCTGAGCAAGCATCAAGACCTTGGGATAAAGCTCGCGATGGTTTTATTTTAAGCGAAGGTGCAGGTGTTGTAGTTCTAGAAGAATACGAACATGCGAAAAAAAGAGGAGCAAAAATTTATGCTGAAATAATAGGTTATGGTCTTGCTAGTGATGCATACCATATCACATCTACTCATCCGGAAGGTTTAGGTGGTTTGAGCGCTATGAAAAGAGCATTAAATGATGCTGCTATTGCTGTACAAGATGTGGGTTATATTAACGCTCACGGGACTTCAACTCAAATAGGTGATGCATCTGAACTAAAAGCAGTACAAACTTTATTTCTTGATACAAACCCTAACGTAAAAATGTCTTCTACAAAGTCTGCAATAGGCCATATGATAGGAGCGGCAGGAAGTGCAGAGGCTATTTTTACAGCACTTGCTTTAAAAGATCAAATATTGCCTCCAACTCTAAATCTTGATGACCCTATAGATGATGTGCAAATTGATCTTGTAGCTAAAAGAGCGAAAGAACATAAATTTAATTATGCTATTACAAATTCTTTCGGATTTGGGGGGACTAACGTTTGTTTAGCGCTCAAGAAAATTTAGAAAAAATTTTTCGATTTATTAAGACTCTGCATGGTTTGTTGTTTATTGTTGCATCTGTTTCTATTTGCATATTCTCAGTATATTTCATTACGTCAATAGATAAGCCAAATAACATACATGAGCCTTTGACTCTAATTATAAAACCAGGCTCTTCATCTCTTAAAATAGCTACTATTCTTGCAAATAATAGAGTTATAAATAATAAATGGATATTTCTCTTGTATGTAAAGACTGTAGCACAATCAAGAAAGCTTGTAGCTGGTGAATATGAATTTTTACCTGGTCAGTCCTTAAAATCAGTTGTAAAAATAATTTGTGATGGAGAATCTATTGTTAGAAAAATAAAAATACCTGAAGGTTATACTTCTTCTCAAATAATAGATTTATTGTTAAAGGAAGAGAGATTGGTTGGTACAATTCAAAGCGACACAATACAAGAGGGGTCTTTGTTCCCAGATACATATTATTTTAAATATGGTGATCTTAGGAGCAAAATTATAAAATTAATGAGAGAAAGAATGAGATCTACTCTAGACCGGCTAGTACCTCAACTTGCTAATAATAGTTTCATAGACAATGAAGAAAAGTTAATAAATCTTGCATCTATTGTAGAAAAAGAAGCTGGAAATGATGTTGAAAAACCAATTATTGCATCTGTTTTTTTAAATAGAATTAAAAAAAATATGCCTCTGCAAGCAGATCCCACAGTTATTTATGGGATAACAATGGGAAAGTCAAGTTTTGGCAGGGTGCTTACAAAAAAAGATTTATTATTTGATTCACCATATAATACATATATTTATAGAGGATTGCCTCCTGGTCCGATAGCGTGTCCTGGTTTAAAGTCATTACAATCTGTAATAAACCCTGCTAAAACAAATTATATATATTTTGTGGCAGATGGAAAGGGAGGGCATAATTATTCAATAAATCTTGAAGATCATAATATATTTGTAAAGATATTACGAAAAGCTCAAAATTAGTACATTTTGCAACTAGAAATAATTTTTTTAATCAAAGAATTTAGAAATATTTGATTCTAAAAAAAGAATTATAGATAATCACACACAAACAACAAAATAACGTTCTTCGGAGAAAGCATGGCATTTAAAATTGTTCTAGGGAATTATAAACATGTGGTTGATGAAGACACTGGTTGTGAATTTAAACTTGATTATAGTAATTGTGATAGAAAGTTGTTGAAATATAAACAAGGACGTGATCAAAGAGAGTTTGTTATAGATGACTATAGAAACGGTTCTTGTGGTTTATATATCCCAAAGTCTTTAGAAGATGAAGTATACTATAGTATGAAAGAAGCGTTATATGTTTTAGGATTTACTCGTGATATTAATTTTTCATATTGTATAAGGTAGAGATTATGACAAAGACACCAACAAGTGTTACAGAAACTTTAGCTTTAAGAGAAGATTCTACATCTCCAGTATCTGTTCTAGACCATCCTGATGTGAAATATGTAATAGATTGCTCAGCTAATTTTGGAGTTGAAGGCGCTACGCATGTTTTTTGGGCAAATGATGTGGATAGAAATGCGGATGGATCTATTAAAACTCATCATGGGAAAGAAGTAGCTTTGGCGTTTCAAGCTGGACATCCTGAGATGGGTGTTCATTT
This sequence comes from Alphaproteobacteria bacterium, assembly GCA_013289335.1. Classification (GTDB taxonomy): domain Bacteria; phylum Pseudomonadota; class Alphaproteobacteria; order Rickettsiales; family Rickettsiaceae; genus JABDAD01. Next base: position 3,421 of record JABDAD010000022.1, read on the forward strand.
AATGCAAAATTACGAAGGAAGGAATGGAGTTCTTGATTTGTATGAATATGAACGAAAAACGGACGTGCCTAAGGATGTAATTAGAGCTGTTTGTGCTTTTTCTTCTATTTCATTTGCCAAAAGATCTAGTGAGAGAATAATAACCTCAGTCAAAGGGGCGTCTATTGGGAGTTACTTCCGCACCGTAGAGTTACCAGTAATTATGAGAAGTTCTCATATTGAGCATGTGCACAATATATCAAGAGAAGATCAAGAAGGAAAAACATATACAAAAAAAATGGCATATCATGTGCTTCGTGACGAGTGGCTCGAAGCTAGTAAAAAGAGATTTTTAGATACTGAAATTCCATCAGAAACAGCAACAGCCGCACAAAAAGAAGTATATAATTCTGCTCTTAGAGATTTTGCAAAAGAAATAGCCTTATCTAAATATTTAATAAGAGATGGTAAGCATCCTTATGGCCTTGAAGTACATGCAAGATATAATCATGAAGATAGAGAGCTTGAAAGAGCAAGATGGGCAAAATGTGAACATATGTTAGAAGATTTGAAAGTAGCCCACCCTGCTTTAGAAAGAGCTGTGAAGAAAGAATTTTATTCTAAAATGGGAAAAGATATAAAACAAGAAGTAAAAAAATATATGGATGCTATGAAAGTTGAAAAAAGATTGTCAAGAGCTGGCTTAGGGCGGGCTCCAGGTTTACCAAAAAGAAGATCTAGTGTTGTTAGAGATGGTAGAAGCTAATACAGTCTAAGTCAGAAAAACCTATAAGTAAGTGCTAGGTAAATACTAGCAACAAAGTAACATAATTTATAGTAATTTAATTTGAACATGGGACATTGTTACTCTTCTCAGTCATTTCGCATTTATGCTGTATCTAGTTTTAAGAAAATGGATTCCTGCTTTCGTAGGAATGACGCAATGAGTATAGGCTTCGCTTCAATATTCCTAGTCCCATATCCAAATCAAATAACCATAGCCTCAATAAGTAAAACAATATAATCACAATACAAATGTAAATGTAGTGATTAAGAACTTAGCTGAAATTATTAATTTGATTAATGATGAATTTCTAATTTAGAATGCTTTTTATCTAATATTGTGAGGTTAGAATGGAAAATGATCCACTTTTTGTAGGCCTAACGAGACCTACATTACTTTTGGGAGTCAATATGAAATTTGCAATGATAAATGTAATGCTTTGTATGATGCTCTACGTTATGTTTACAAATATAAAATTTGTTTTTTTATTGGTAGCGATACATATTTTTGGATATATTTTGTCGTTCAGAGAACCTAGATTTATGGAATTATACATAATTAAGTTAGGTGAATGTAATCAATGTCCGACCAAAGGATATTATGGCGCTAATTCTTATGAAGTTTGGTGAAGTTTATAATGAAAATTTTTAAAACCCAATCGTCTAAGGAATATCACGCTAAAAAGGAGATGTTAGTTTCACATTTTATACCTTATCTATGTCATTGGGACAAAAACACAATTCTTACAAAAAGCAATGAGCTGATTCAAGTTATTAAAATTTCAGGTTTCTCATTTGAAACAGCAGATGATGAGGATTTAGATATACGAAAAAACATGAGAAATCTGTTGTTCAAAAATCTTGCTTCAGGAAATGTAACGTTATTTTTTCATACAATAAGGAAAAAAAAACCTTTAGATTTCACAAATTCAGACTACTCATTTGATCCTACAGTTAAAATTCCTGCTGATTTTGTTACTTATTTAAGTAACGAATGGAAGAAAAAATATGCGACTATGGAATCATATTTCAACGAGTTATATATAAGTATTTTATATAAGTTTGATACTGCAGGAATGGCAATGCTTGAGCATATTGTCAGAAAATTAAGACAAGGTTCCGATAAAAGCGAATGGGAATCTGATATGCGCGAGATGTGTGAAAATATTAGTGAAATGTCTACTAGAATAATTAATACTTTTCGAGATTATGGTGCAGAACAGCTTTCTGTAATAGAAACAGAATGTGGTGTTAGATGTGAAATTATAGAATTTTTAGGTACACTTGTAAATTGTGGACAATCTTCCCCTATGCTTGCCCCTAAGGGTAACATAGACCAGTATATTGCTACAAATAGATTATTTTTTGGTTCAAGATCAATTGAAGCAATGGGGCCAAGGGGGAGTAGATATGCAGGTATAATAACTATAGGCGAATATGGGCCATTTACAAATGCTGGAGTATTTGATGATTTTCTTGAGTTGCCTTTCGAATTTGTTATATCTCAGAGTTTCAGTTTTGCAAATAGAACAGTAGCTATTGGGGCAATGCAATTGCAACAAAATAGAATGATTCAAGCTGGGGATAAAGCTGTGTCTCAAATAGAGGAGATAAATCAAGCTCTGGATATGGCAATGAGCGGTGAAATTGGCTTCGGTGAACATCATATGACTATGTTATGTATTGCAGATGGCTTAAAAGAGTTAGAAAATATATTATCTATTGCAGCTGTAGAGCTTGCTAATTGTGGTATGCAGGCTGTTAGAGAAAAAGTAAATCTAGAACCATCTTATTGGGGGCAACTACCTGGTAATAGTAAATTTTTGGTTAGAAAATCTACTATAAATACTTTGAATCTGGCCGGTTTTGCCTCAATGCACAACTACCCTCTTGGTAAAATATCAGGCAATCATTGGGGGGAATTTGTTACAGTGCTTGAGACAACATCAGGAACACCATATTTTTTTAATTTTCATGTGCGTGATGTAGGCCACTCATTAATAATTGGGCCAACAGGGGCAGGTAAGACTGTTTTAATGAATTTTTTATGTGCTCAAGCACAAAAATATAAATGTAGGATGTATTTTTTTGATAAAGATCGGGGGGCAGAAATATTCATACGGGCTCTTGGTGGTGTATATACTGTAATTAACCCAGGTCAAAAGTGTAATTTTAATCCGTTGCAATTATCTGATACAGGAGAAAATAGAACATTTTTACTTGAATGGCTGAAAATTCTTGTAACAGGCAATAATGAGTCGTTATCTGCTGAAGATATTAAACTTATTACACAGGCGATAGACGGCAATTTTAAGCTTGATCAAAAAGACAGAAAGCTTTCAAATATTGTTCCGTTTCTTGGTATAGACGGACCAGGCACTCTTGCAGGTAGAATTGCAATGTGGCATGGAAAGGGATCACATGCAAAGATTTTTGATAATGATGAAGATAGTATAGATTTAACAAAAGCTAGAGTATTTGGTTTTGAGATGGCAGAGCTATTGAAAGATCCTACTAGTCTTTCCCCAGTGCTTCTATACGTATTTCATAGAATAAATTTATCATTAGATGGTAGTCCTACAATGATAGTTCTAGATGAGGCTTGGGCTCTCATAGATAATCCAGTTTTTGCTCCCAAAATTAAAGATTGGCTTAAAGTTCTTAGAAAGCTAAACACATTTGTGATTTTTGCAACTCAGAGTGTTGAGGATGCGGTGAAGAGTAGAATAAGTGACACATTAATCCAACAAACTGCAACTCAGATATTTTTGCCAAATTTGAAAGCAACTGAGGTATATAGAACTGGGTTTATGTTAAGTCAAAGAGAATTTGAAATAATAAAAACTACAGATCCATCTACAAGATATTTTGTCGTAAAACAAGGTATTAGTTCTGTAGTGGCCAGAGTAAATTTATCTGGAATGGCTAATATAATAAATGTTTTATCAGGTAGAACAGAAACAGTTTTATTGCTTGATCGTTTAAGAAAAGAACATGGAGATGATCCAGAAAAATGGCTACCTCATTTTTATGAGGAAGCTTCAATGTTGAAATAAAGTAAAAATGTTATATAAAATTTTATATTTAAGCAATTTGAAATATTTTCGCTTTCTGCAGAATTTTGTGCAAAAATATGCTAATTATCATGGCAAAAGTCATATTGGGTTGGTTTTAGACTCTACAATAAACAGAGTGATAAAACTATGTATTTTCTTAGTAATGTTGAGTTTTGTTTTTGTTAGTAGCTCAACATTAGCGGATGTAAGTCAGTCTGATATTGCAAATGCACAATCGTCTCTAAATAGCGCTGCATCTGCATCTAGTAGTACGGCAGCAGATATAGGGAGATATTTGGGATGCGAAAGTGGTTTCGCGGCTGATGCTTTACAGTACAATGTACCTTATTCTTGCATGGCTCAACCAATTTTTAGCATGGCATACACGTCTCTAGTGACAGCTGGAATGAGTACCGGAGCTCTTATGAGGCTTAAAATGCATCAAGACCAGGTTACTAATGTTACGGGGAATTGTTTGCCTACAAATAAAGCAAGCTATGCAAATCCAGTATTAAATTTTTCATGGTGTAGCAATGTATTGTTGATAGCTAATAATGGTCTTTCTGCTTTTGAATCAATTTTCTCTGGTTCAAGTCCATTGCCAAACATTAACACATATATGTTTGACCACTCTACTGGACCTATGGATCTTACATTTTATGGAGATGTAGTATTTGAGGTTGGAGCAGCGGCAGCTACAGTGCTTGTTCCTTCTATAATGATAGGTGTTCCAACACTTTCTCCTGTATTAGCTTTTATGTATAATGTTGCTGTAAGTCAGGACAGAATTTGTGTAAATATACTCACAGTTACAGGCGCAATGTCTCCGCTTGGATGTAAATATATTGAAGAACCTTTTCCAGATGCAATGATTCAAGCAAATGACTGTGCTACTATAGCAGAAGATTCATCACAAACACCATTTCCAATAACTTCTGTTATAGTTTCATGTATAAGACAAGCTGCACTTACGCTTGTAGATGGAACTCTTTTTTCTGCCCCATCTGGAAGTGTGTCTAATAATGCTGGTGGAAGTTCTGCTGTGATACTTGCAAATGAACTTGGCGCCAACAAAAATAATGTAATTCATGCTTTCCAAAGTAGCATGCAATCGGCAGTTACCGCATTTATTATAATTTATTTAGCATGGTTAGGAGGAAAGATTGCTTTGACTCCAGAAAAAATAAAAAACAAAGACTTTATTACAGCTGTCGTAAAAGTCATATTCGTTACGTACTTTTCTATAGGAATTAATATGAGTAGTGGCGGTGGCAGTGAAAGATATGATGGTATGAGCACATTTTTATTTCCGCTTATGTTAAATGGTATAACAGAGATTGCCAGTTGGATGATGCAAGGTGTTTCGCAAATAAATGGCTTATGTCAATTCCCGGACACTTTATATACAACATCGCTCTATGATAGTAATATGTCATTATGGGATCAGATTGATTGTAGATTATCTTTCTACATTGGGTATGATGGTTTTGTTGAAATGCTTTTGAAAGATGTATCAAATGACCCAGTAAATCATCAAATTCCACCATATGTTTTCTTAGCTATGCCTGGGTTAATTTTGGGAGATATCCCTCTTGTTATGATGGCTCTTTCCTATCCAATAATGATATTATCATACGTGGCTTACGCAATTTGCTTATTCGTCAGTGGGATGATTTTAATAGTAATTATTGGTATGCTAGCACCTGTATTTGTACCTCTTATGTTATTTGAACGAACCCAAGAATATTTTGATAAATGGTGGAAGACTTTGCTTGGCCTAGTACTTCAACCAGCAGTTGCACTTGCTTTTATGGCTATTATGTTCTCTGTCTATGATAGAGCATTTTATGGAACATGTTTTTTTAATTCAGTAGATGTTACATATGAAGCAAGTGATGGATCACAAGCAAAATTTCGAGATTTTTTTATTAGCCTAAATTCAGATGATTATTCTGGACAATCTGATATAGATACTTGCACAATGAGTCTAGGATATTTTCTTAATAATCCTGTTAGGGGTCTTCTGGGTTCAGTGAGTAATCCTGCAATATCGACGCTTGGACAAGCTACTGGTGTAAGTACAAATTCAACATTAAGCGTATCTCAAGAAGATGCGGCACAAATAGCTGCTGCTAAACCTACTACTGAATCTGGGTATTTACAGGGGCAAAATTCTCCAAGATTTCAATGGAATAATGGTTTATTTACTCAAAGTCCAAAAATGTTTTGGGAGGACTTGGTAAATATTATAGAAAATTTAATTATGTGCTTTATTTTACTATCAGTGCTTAAACATTTAATGACAGATATTACTGCCTTTATTATGGGAATCACAGGGACGGATTTTGTTGCTAGCCCAGTTGGTGCAGGTGATATTAAAAAAGCTATTACCAGTGGCTCATCAGCAGCTTTGTCAAAGTTAAAAAAATCTTCTCAACAAAGTTCACAAAATGGCGGACAAGAGAAAAAAGGTAATGACTCAGGGGGAGGCGGAAAAGCTAAGAGTGCCAGAGGAAAAGGAGGGGCAAGGGGTGGAAAAGGCGGTTCCGGAGATTCTGTTATGAAATCAATAAAGAAATAATTTTGATGAAAAAGAGATTAGCGAAGTATATGTTTAGGGTTATAATAGCAGTTTTTGTTATGTTTTTCGGTAATATAGCAAGTGCAAATTTTGGCTATCAATGTAGCTCTTTGAGCGGAAGTTATTTTTCAACTACTCAATCTACAGATTTGCAACAAAACTCTATATTAGGCTTTTTGGTTAATCTGATTGATATACAAAATTGTGGCGCTACTTATACAAATGGTAATGGTTGTAATGATCCAAGCATTAGCACAATGACAGTATGCATAAAAAATTCTACATCTGACACTTCGCGCATTGCAACATCAACTAATAGTCAGGCTACAATAATAAGCGTAACAAATCCACCATCTCCTGTGCCCCTTGGCTCTCTTACAACAAATCCAGATATTGTGAATAACCCAACTCTTGCTTCTATCAACATTACTGTTGGTGTTGTTGGAGGGAATCTATGTATGACAATGCCGTCAGTTTACGGAAACGCACCTATTATGTGCAGATCTTTACCAGTTCAATCTAACTCAGCCGCTGGGCTTGCGGCATTAGATATGTCGTCTTGTTCTCAGGTGTCCCAGGCTTGTGATCTACTTGGCTATGCTAATAACCCAAGTATGTCTCATTACAATTTTTTTGGGTCAGCAATACAATGTGTATATGAATCTCTCAATACAATTTTTTTAAACCCAGCTACTTGTAATCAAACAACAATTACAAATTTTAGCACTTCAAACGAGCAAACAACTGTTACTCCTTTTGCTGAGTTTTATAGTGCAATGAGCCTTACAGTAGTCTCGGCTCTTGCTTTATACCTAATGTTTTTTGGAATAAAAATGTCCCTAAATCCCGGTGAAATGACTGTAAATGAAATTTTTATAGCTATTATTAAAGTTATAGCGGTTATGTATTTTTCTGTGGGACTAACGTCTCTAGATTGGTTCTCCGGTAAAACTACTAATTCTAATGGGATTACTGCCATTGTTCTTCCATTACTTATTAGTTTTACTAATAGTATGTCTACTTATATATTTGAGAATGCTGCATCAAATGGATTATGTTATTTTCCAACAGGAGCACCATCAACTTATCCAGCAGAATATACTTATTATGCCTTGTGGGATTCTTTGGACTGTAGGCTTAATGCATATCTTGGTAATGTAAAATTATTTTGGCTTAATAGTGGTGGGCCTCCTGGACAATCAGTTTATTCTTTATCTGGATATACATCTCCTGTAGCTCAGAATATGCCAATAGCATTTTCTTCTTTCAGTACTTCTCCAGTACCAATGCTCACTCAGGTAAGTGATACCGCTGAAAATATAACGAATGCTTCTGAAGGGGTTGCTTTTATTGTAGCTTCAATGGCTTTTTTATTGGGAGGTGGAATTTTGATTTTTATCGTTCTTCTTATTGTAATGCTTACGATTATTGGATTAGTATATAGTATATTTATGAGCTTTCTTGTTTCTATAGTACTTTTATATATTTTTGGCTATGTTGCTCCAATATTCGTTCCCATGAGTCTTTTCGAGAGAACAAAAGGTTATTTTACTGCGTGGATGAATTTATGTTTGGCCTCTGCTGTACAACCAATTTTAATTATGGGTTTTGGAGCATTTATAATTTGTTTGATTGACTCATTTATGTTTGATTCATGTGGGTTCGACCAATATATAAATCCTGATGGATCTGGAAGAATGAAATATGTCTATCAATTAATGATACCAGGAAGCGGAAATTCCGTTCTTAATCCATCAATGAGCGCGAAGGATGCGTGCACTGGAAGTATGGGGTATAAATTACTGCAGTTCTTTGAATCTTCAGCAGGATGGGAAAATAATTCATATCTATTCTTTAGTATTATCCAACTTTCTGATGTGTGGAATTTGCAAGGAAGTATGTGGACTGGACTTGTTATGTGCTTCTTTATGAAATATCTATTAGATCAAGTATATGCTCTTACTGCAGATCTAAGTGGGGGCGTTGGTTTAGACTCTGTGGTTATGAAGCCAACTGCGGCTTTAGATGCTGCGAAAGCAGCTCTTAATCTTCTTACAAAAGGCGCAAAGAAGCTGCAATCTGCTAAAAAAGGTGGTGGTGGAAAGGGAGGAGGCAAAAGGCCACCTATTAAAGGAAAGGGATGAGAAATGAAAATGGATAAATAATAAAATTTCATTTTTAAATTAAAATATATACGATTTTTAAAAAATAAAAAAAAATTATAAAATACATGGTGTGCAATGAGTGGCGATGACGATGATCAAGATGGGTCTTCTGATGGAATGACGAAGACAAAATTAAGGATTATTTCCCGAATTGTCTATTATGCTTTCTTTGTTATGGTCGCTATGTCAATTATTATGATGATCGTCAATGGTTATAATAGCCTGAATGGTATGTGTATACTACGCTACGCTACTGACCCCACTTCTGGTACATTAACGTCCTCGTCAGTTGTTTCTTCAAAATCAATAGCATTGAACGCAAATGGAAATTATAGCTCAATTACTACCGTGCAGTCATCTGGTACTATGACTTATACCCCAGATCCCAGCGGATATAATCAGTGGCTTAATCTTGGATCTGTAGGAAATGTTGGTACAAATAATACTAATACAATCACTCTAACGATTACTGGAAATATTAGCTTGTGTAAATCTTATCTTCCTTTTTATGATGTACAAAATAATACTACGCCAGGAAGTTTAGGTACTTCTGCACGTGCAGCTTATAATATGAATATTCCAATACCAAGGATAGAAGACACACAAACACTTGCTTTAAAATTCCCTGCAAATTCAATGCAATGGAGAAACATTGCTGAAGTATTTTTAGGCGATGAAATTCAGGTAATTGCCGGTCCAGCATATGACTCAACAAATACAACTCAGCTTACAAATATGCAAATGCCAGATGCTTTTACCAACAATTTAACTCCCTCTGTAAGCTGTGCGCCAACAGTTAACCCAGTCGACCCAATTTGTGGTAGATTTACTCCTTTTGCAGGAAATTATCAATATGCTAATGGGTGTGGTCCCGCTACTGCAACATTTCCTACAGGTGGATGTGGTTGTGATGAGAGGAATGCTGGGATTTGTGATAAAGAAGACCATTTTCAATGGAAAAATGGTACTGCTGCTACTTCTAGTACTAATTTAGGTACTCCAGCATATGCTGGGTGTTATTACGATGATGGTGACCGGGGTGGTTCGTCTACATCAGATGTGGAAACTGTAAAAAATTATTTACTTAACGGTATTGGTGGAGGTTCGTGTACTTGTGGGCATAATATTGGAGAATATGGTTGTGCACCTACAGGTATTTGTCCTTATCCATTCACAGATACAAACAGTATAAATGCGTATTTAATTGCAAATGCAGTTACTTGGGGACCTACGAAAACTACAGCTACATTTGCTGCAGCTCCTGAAGCTTATAACCCAGCTGCTCTATATACTGCATCGGCAATAGGAAATATATTTCCTGCACCTGAATCAAGTGGAACAGTTGAGATTACTGCATCTAATTTTGGTAACTATTATAATTACTATAACGGACCTCAGGGGCCAGGTGCTATTCCAACTTGCAGTACTTATAATCCTAATTATACAGGTGCTACTACAAGGACTGAGATAGGGCCAAATGGAATACAGGCAATTGTTAATAGCTATTATTTCTGGCTTATAAATGGTAATGGTCTCGTTGCACGACTCGATACTGATTATGTTTCAAATGGTGGAAGTTCTGCTTCTTGGTCAGCGGTACCCCCAACGAGTCAAACAACTTTAGGTTCAAATTATACACCATTAGTACCTGCTTTGACAACTCCCACTCAAACCGACACTATAGCAGCGTCAGACACCGCTGCATATGCTGCAACTCCAAATGTAGCAGCTCCAAATGGGAGCATAATCTATACTAAGACATATGCGTCGAGTGATATGACTAACGCAAATAATATGCTACTACAATTTATGTACTTAGATTATGGGCTTCCATCTTTAAGCTCACAAAATACAGGAGGGTATGTTTTATATATTAATCATACAAAATGTAAAAGAACAAATGGCCAATCACAGGATGATGTGGTGAGTGCAAGAGGACAAATACAATATTACATTCTTCCAAGCGAATATAACCCAAATACTACACAGGCTTCTATATTATCATCGTACCAATCTGGAAATTTAGATTTTAATACTACAAATAAAGCAAGTATCACAGTTGATTCTTCTATATTTTCTGATTCAAGTACAGCAAATTTGTGGTTAATTATAAATAATAATCCTAGTGATGCTGCGGATAGTACAGGTAGTTATAATGTACAATTTAACACGAATGAACCAGTGGGAGAGTTTACTAGTACAGTTATTACTCCTTTAATTAACAGTGCAGTCACCATATTAAATAATGTTGGGAGTCAAATATTTGCAAAATTAACTTGCTATGGTCAGGATGACAAAAGTGCGTGTTTTGATTTTTTTACATATATAAAAGCTTTGTTAACTCTATATATATTTGTATTTGGAGCATTATTCCTACTTGGCAAAACAGAATTCAATAAGGAAGATATTTTAAATCGCATGATAAAGATAATATTTATTGCTGGTTTAATTAATGGTAGTACTTTTGAGTTTATGCAAGCGAATATTATCCCAGCTATACTAAATTTCCCTGCCCAAATGATATCTAATTTTAATGGTTTTGCTCCAAGTGATCCATTTTCTTTTTTGGATGATGTGCTGGACAAAATATTATTGAATAAAGTTACAGTATTCCAACTTCTAGCCTTACTTTCTTTCGGTATTACAGGTGTTGCGATGTTTTTGATATGTTGTATGTCTATATTTCTGTTTCTTATGGCAGCGCTACAAGGAATATGTACTTACATTTTTGCTTTGATGATAGTTGCGTTTTTACTTGGTCTTACACCATTTTTTCTAGTCTTTATGTTATTTGAGAGCACAAAGTCAATGTTTCAAAAATGGTGCAATAGTATTTTTAGATATATGCTTGAACCTACTGTAGCTCTAATAGGTTTAGCTATTTTAACAAATCTTTATGCATATTATTTAGATCATGTACTCTCTTACAGTGTATGCTTTAAATGTGCTATTCCGTTTCAAGTTCCAAATTTGGCATTTGCAGGTATAAGTTCTATGCCTGCAGAATTAAAGAGTCTCTACCTATTTTGTTTTTATTGGTTTGGTGCATGGGGTATTGATCACAGTACGGGGCTAGCTAGTATTTCTATACCTGATGCTATAGGTTTAGGTCTTATCGGATTTATATGTTGTACTTTTGTTGGTGGGATTGCCCCAAGTATTACATCTGCGCTAACAAATTCTGCTGGAGCAGGAGTAAGTGCTGGAGGGATGGGGGCATCTGCTGGAAGTAGAATTGCTGGAGGAGTTAGAGCAGCAGCTGGCGGCAGTATGTGGTTAGCAAAAAAGGTTGTACCAAGAGTTGCTAGAGGAGTTAGAGCAGCAGCTGGTGGAGTAAAAAAAGGAGTGGTAAAAGGTGCAGGGAAGATAAGGAGCAAATATGCTAAAAGAAAAGCAGCTAAAGAATCACAAAAAAGTCAAACAGGTAAGGGCGCCGAAACGAAAGGTGGAGTTACAGACAAAGTTGTAAAACTTCCTCGTGAGAAATAAAATAATGTTTAAAAAATGTGCAAATTATTATAACAAGTCATGCGCCTGGGTGATGCGAAGCAATTTTGATTCGTATAGCAGAAAATATTTTGATTTTCAGAAAACTAGATCATTTTTGCAAAATTCATTTACTCACTGTATTTTAACTATCTTAATTATGTTTTTGCTTGTTTCTTGTAATGATAGTAAAGGATATGCAATTCAAGCTTGTTCTACAGGTACAGGGTATGCCCCATGCAATTCAAGTTTCGCTCCTTCTGGATGCCCAGTAACATGTGACCAATATTGGTGTACTTGTGGGTCATGTATAACATTTAGTGGGGAAAGCCTTAGAAGTTCAACCACAAATGTACCATTAATAAGTAGTCCTGAGGTAAATTGGATAAATACAGGTCTTAACGCCTCAAATGGAAAAGCCGTAAATATTTCAGTTTTAGTTGGAGGAATATATCAGCAGACTCAAAAATATTTAATGATAGTAAAACTTGACCCACGATTTTCACAGCCTGTTATGTATATTGCGCAATATGTGCCTCCAGCAGCTCCTTCAGCCCAGGGTAAATATGTAGCTGATTGGACTAATATGAATCCTGCAACTTCTTCAGCAGCTTTAACAAATAATTTATCACAACTTGTAGCTTACTCGGCAAGAAACGGTATAGCAGTAAACGCTGGCGATGCTGTAAATATGGAAATTATAACTTCTTCAGAATTTTATAATTATATTACATCAGGTATGGCAACTCCATATTATATTTACGATATTAATAATAATAGAATTTCTTCAGATTTTGGCGCAACTTCAGGTATTATTGACTTGAGTACGTATATTACTACATCTGGAGGCCTTGATAATAGTCTAAT
>JABDAD010000023.1 GCA_013289335.1 Alphaproteobacteria bacterium
CAATTGGTAAGGCATTTTCTGTTGATCTTGAATATGATGCTACAGCTTTAAAAATTATAGAAAAATATTCTTTAGAAAAAGGAATAATTTTTAACGAAGCTAGAAAAAAAATGGCTCTCGTACCGAAAGGAGCAAAACTGATAAGTAAAGAGCCTCCAGGTTTTAGAATAGAGAATGTTTTTGTGATGGCTGGGATACCAGAAATTCTTTATGAAATATTTCCTTACGTGGAATCTAGAATTGAAAATGCGTATAAGATTTTAAGTAAAAATTTAACAATTTATACATACGAAAGTAGTTTTGCAAAAGAGCTTTCAGATCTTCAAAATAAATATAAAACAATAGAAATTGGGAGTTACCCATTTATGAAAGACGGCAATCCAGCAGCAGATATAGTTTTTAGAGGTAAAGACTCTATTTTAATTCAAAAAGCATATGAAGAGTTTAAGAAGATGATAAAATCTAGTAATTGTAGATGTGAATGATTAAAATTAAAGATAAATTATTATTAATAGTATTTCTGTTATATAGTCAGACTGTTGTCGCCTCAGAGAAAATATATATTGTTGGAGTTGAAGATTCAATTGGCTATCCTTATAAAACATCTGAAAATGGGAAGTTTTATGGAAAGTTTCGGGAAATTCTAGATAAATTTGCAAAGAGCCAGGGGATTAGATTTGAGTACAAATCTTACAAAGTTCAAGATTTATTTGAAGCTCTTTACACAAATAAAGTTGATTTTAAGTTCCCAGATAATCCAGTTTGGAAGTCACCTGAAAAAAAAGATTATAAAATTATTTATAGTGACTTTTTAACTTATTATATAGATGCTTTATTTGTAAAAAAATCTGATATAAAGAAAAACTTTAGAGATTTTAAAACTTTTGGAACCTCAAATGATTCTTTACTTTGGCCTATTTCTGGAAAATTAGCGAAGGGGAAAGTAAAAGTAATACAGGCAAATAGTTGTTCAGAATTGATCCCTCAGATTAAAAATAATGAAATAGAAGCTATTTTTTGTAACTATGACGTGATGAAGTATATTTTAAGAAAATCTAGTTTAGAGAATGAGATAGTAGTTAATACAAACCTCCCATTTATAGATAATTACTATTATATATCCACAATAAATTATCCAGAAATAATAGTAAGATTAAATTCTTGGATCCATAAAAATAGAGTTTATATAGAAAAGGAGATGCATGAAAGTTAATAGATCTTTTTTTGATTTAAATAGTCCATTTATAGTAGCTGTGGATGGAGATGCGGCGTCAGGAAAAGGAACTTTTTGTAGAAAATTAGCAAATGAGTACAATTTATTTTACTGTCAAACTAGTATTTTTTATAGAAAATTAGCAAAAATTGCTATCGATATGGGTGTTACTGATACTGCTGATCTTGTAGAACTGACGAAACAAAAAGATTTTGGATTAGTACAAAATAAAGATATATATAGTGAAGATGTGAGCAAGAAAGCATCTATCATTGCTTCTATTGGAGAAGTGAGAGAAGCAATTAATTTACCACAGAGAAAATTGCTTTTGCAGCACAAAAGAATAATTATGGAAGGAAGGGATATAGGCACTGTTATAGCCCCTAATGCTGACTTTAAGTTATATTTTACCGCTGATGTAGATATTAGATCAAAAAGGCGCTTTGTAGAGCTTTTGGAAAAAGATCCGAATATAACTTTTGAGGTAGTGAAAAATAATATTATGGAAAGAGATAATATGGATAAAAAAAGAAAAAATGCTCCTCTTTCCATAGCAGCAGATGCAGTAGTTATTGATAGTTCAAAACTAGATGCAGATCAGGTGTATGGAAAAGTCTTGGAATTTTTGCGGAGAAACTATAGTCATTTAGTTTAAATTTGCATATTAGACGCTAGGAGTATGGTCTATAGATAATTAGGTGAGCGACGAGCAGAGACATATGTAAGTTTAAGATGAATGACTAAAAACTTTTTACTAAATCATCTATAGCTTTAAGCCTTTTAAGTACAGATTTAAGGTTATCTAGTTTAAGCATACATGGTCCATCGCTTGGAGCATTATCCGGATCTTGATGAACTTCTGCATAAATTCCTGCAATTTTTGTTGTTAAAGCAGCTCTGGCTAAGGTCTCTACGAATCTTCTTTCACCACCACTTTGATTACCTAGACCATTTGGTTGTTGTACTGAGTGAGTAGCATCAAATATGACAGGAAAGCCAGTTTCTGCCATTATTGGCAAAGCTCGCATGTCTGAGATTAAGGTATTATATCCAAAGGAAGTTCCTCTCTCACAGAGCATTATATCTTTTGCTCCGAAGGAAGTTAATTTAGCTGCAACATTTTTCATATCCCAAGGTGCTAAAAATTGTCCTTTTTTAACTTGCACTATTCTTCCAGTTTTTGCTGCCGCACAGAGTAAATCTGTTTGTCTGCATAAAAAAGCTGGGATCTGGAGAATGTCGACAATTTCTGCAACCTTCTCACATTGCATCTCATTATGAACATCAGTAATAACATCACAATCAAAAGTATTTTTTACTTCTTCAAATATTCTTAGAGAAGCTTCTAAGCCAATTCCTCTAATACTTGAAGCAGATGTTCTATTAGCTTTATCAAATGAGGATTTATAAATAAGTGGTATGTTAAGTTCTTGAGTAATCTTTACCAAACTTTCTGCCATAAACATAGCATGATCCCTGGTTTCCATTTGGCAAGGCCCAGCTATCAAAACAAATGGATAATCATTTGATATCTGAATTTTTTTTAAATTTACTATATGCATCTCTTTACCATATTATTTTAACTTTTATAGATTCTTGATTTGAATCGTGTTACGTTATTATTTTTTCATTAATTCAACAATCTATATTATTTTTCCTTATTATCAATTTTATTTTGAAATTCAGCAAGCTCATCTTTGAGCATTTGATGATTGGATTTAAATGATATTTTAGCATCAAAGCTATTTACACTAAGTGTAATTTCAACTTTAGAGCTTTTTTGATCTGATTTTTGTGAAATTTCTAAAATATTCATTATGTTTTCTAATTCTTTATAACTCGAAACACTTAATTTTAAATCATAGGTAATATTATTAAAATATTCTTTAGGATCGATAAATTTGGAAGCGGTTAATCTGATACTTCCTTCGTCACGAAAAGCTTCGCATTCAACTATTACACTTGTTTTTGGAATGATTAAATGCGCATAATCTTTTAAAGTATTTTCGCTAAAAATAGTAACGTCAATATTACCAGTTGGGTCTGAGAGCAAAAGAGTTATGAACCTTCCCCTGGCGGACATTCGTGCATCTTTTCGCAAAATTACACCAGCAATTTTTACCACACTACTCCCATTTTGGAGTAGATTCATTAAATCATTTATGGATCTAATGTTAGACTCTTTAAATCTTTCGCTATATGCCATGAGAGGATGATATGATACAAATAGGCCTAAAACTTCAAGTTCCATACTTGCTTTTGTAACTAAGTCATAATCATCATAAATATCTATGATATCATCAGTTTTTTGAATATTTTCAAACAGATTAGATTGCCTAGTAGTTTTGTCTTGGATAAACCGGGCTGAATGAGCTAGTAGTTTCTGGACATTTTCAAGTAAAGATCTACGATTAGAAAAAATAGAACAAAAACATCCAGCTTTAATAATACTTTCTAAGCCTTTTTTTGTTAGAAGTTTGCCTGATAGTCTTTCAACAAAATCCGTGACTGTTTTAAATTCACCAAAAATCTCTCTATTTTTTGCAATTTCATCACCAAAATTTATTGTTACATTTTTTATTGCTCCAAATCCATAGATAATTTTTTTTACGTTATTTTCTATTTCGATTGCAAATAATCCTCGAGATTTATTAACATTGGGTGAGATAATTTCTATGCCTAATTTTCTAGATTCTTCTTTAAATACATTTATTTTGTCTTGATCATCTATATCAAGATTCAAACACGCAACAAGGAATTCAACAGGGTAGTTTGCTTTTAAATATGCTGTTTGGTATGAAATAACAGCATAACTCGCAGCGTGAGCTCTATTGAAACCATATCCAGCAAATTTTGCTACAGAAGCAAAAATATCTTTAGCCTGAATTTTTGAAATCCCATTTTTTTCAGCACCTATTGTAAATATCCTTTCTTGATCTGACATTTCAGATTTTATTTTTTTACCCATGGCGCGTCTAAGTAAGTCAGCAGCACCTAATGAATATCCAGCAAGAATTTTTGCAATTTCTAAAACTTGTTCTTGGTAAACAATAACTCCGTGGGTTTCTTCAAGAATAGGGAGTAGCATTGGATGAAGATAGTCAGGTTTTTGTCTGCCATGTTTACAAGCTATGTAGACAGGTATATTATCCATAGGACCAGGTCTATATAAAGCCCCAAGAGCCATTAAATCTTCTATGCAATCCGGTCTTAATTTTCTAAGTGTATCTTTCATACCAACACTTTCAAATTGGAATACACCAACTGAAGCCCCTTTGGAAAGCATTTCATACGTTTTTTTGTCATCAAATTTTAATGTTGGAAGTTCTATATTAACACCAGATTTTTTTAATAATTCAAGACATTTTGAAATTACAGTAAGAGTCTGTAAACCTAGAAAATCAAATTTTACTAGGCCAGCAAGCTCTGCATATTTCATTGAGTATTGTATTATAGACATATCACTATTCTGGTCTTTGTATAATGGTACTATGTCAAGTAATTCTGTTCCAGAAATCACAATGCCAGCGGCGTGTACTGAGCAATGTCTATTGAGGCCTTCTAGCACAAGTGCTGTATCTAAAACTTGTTTAACAAGTTCATTATCTGTATCGAAATTATATAGCCCCTTCCCAGAATGGGCCTGCTTTAGCTCTGCAACATCTGAGAGAGCTTGTTCTAACGTCACAGGATTGACAGCGTTGAATGGTACAAGTTCTGTTAAGTATTCAGCGATTTCGTAACGAAGCCCTAAAACCCTTGATACATCTTTAATTACAGCTTTTGCTTGAAGTTTTCCGAAGGTGATAATTTGAGCCACTCTTTTATCGCCATATTTTTGCCTCACATAATTTATCACCTCTTCTCGTCTTTCTTGACAAAAATCGATATCAAAATCAGGCATAGAAATTCTTTCGGGGTTGAGGAACCTCTCAAACAGCAGGCCAAATCTTATAGGATCTAAATCGGTAATAAGCAAGCTCCAAGCAATAATAGAGCCAGCCCCAGAGCCGCGTCCAGGTCCTACATTTATGTTGTTTTCTTTACTCCATTTAATAAAATCTGAAACTATCAAAAAATAGCCGGCAAATTTCATATTCAAAACGATGCTTAGTTCATACTCTAATCTATTGAAATATTCCTTAGTAATTTCTTCTTTTTTGTCAGTTATATTCTCTATATTAAATTTATTTGCAAGGCGTGCATTTAAACCTTCAGTAGCTAACTTTCTTAGATATTCTTCTTCTGTTAGGTTACTAGAAAAACCCGGAAGCATTGGTTCATGTTTTTCTGCTTTTACACTGCATCTTTGAGATATATAGATAGTATTTTCAATCGCAGATGGGATATCTCTAAAAAGATTTATCATCTCTTCAGAAGATTTGAAATATGCTTGATTACTTACAAATTTCCTGTTCTGATTATCTTTTGTAACACCCGCTGCTATGCAAAGAAGCACATCATGTGCATCGTGCATTTTACTATCTTCAAATAATACTTTGTTTGTGGCAACTACTGCAATGTCTAAATCACATGCAAGCTTTAGATACTGAGGTTCTATAAGAATTTCAGTTCGTTCTGAATGTCTAAAGATCTCAAAATAGAATCTATCACCAAATTTTGATGAAAATTTCTTAGCTAGCTTAGTGGCAACTTCAATATTATTTTTGCTTATTTCTTTCCCTATCGGTCCATCTGTATATCCTGATAGAATTATCAAACCTTTAGAGTGTTTTTCTAAGTCATCCCAACTTATGTGCTCATAATATTTTCTATTATTTTGTAGATAAGGAATGCTTGAAAGTTTAAGTAAATTTTTATAACCAACTTCATTTTGAGCAATTATTAAAATTTCAGCAAATTCAGTTTTTTCTTTATCTTCTATATATTTAAGATTAATTACCATTCCATGAATTGGTTGAATCTTATTTTTTGACGCCTCAATAGAGAATTCAAGAGATCCAAAAAGATTTGCTTTGTCAGTGATTGCCACTGCCTGCATTTTATTTTTTTTTGCAAGATCAATAAGTTTTGGAATTTTGATAGTACTTGCAAGCAAGGAGTATGAACTTTGAACTCTTAAATGAACAAAATTATTAATCAACTCATTTCTCCTTATTTTCTGCCTACGGTGTAATATTTAAAGCCGGATTTAACCGCATATTCTTCGTCTGCTACTTTCCTCAAATCAAGAAGAACCTTATTCGCTACAATTTTTCCGATTTCTTCCCAATTGATTTTAGCAAATTCTTCCCATTCTGTTAAAATAACTACAGAATCTGCCATTTTGCAACAATCCAAAATTGATGAATTATATTTTACATTTTTGAGATTGTATTTTTTGAAATTCTCAAGGGCTATAGGGTCGTATACTGAGACTTTGCAGCCATCATCAACTAATAATTTTATTATTTCAACGGCTGGGCTTTCTCTTACATCATCTGTACCTGCTTTGAATGATACACCAAGAACGCTTATATTTCCTATCTTTCCTGTAGCATTTATTATCTTATCTTTCATAAGACCATATCTAGATAAATTAGAGTCAATGGCAGCATCCAATATCTGACTTGCACATCCATTTTTTGAAGCTAGTAATGATAAGGCTGATGTGTCTTTTGGAAAACATGAACCACCATAACCAGGTCCAGATTTGAGAAATAATTTGCCAATGCGTTTATCAAGCCCCACCCCTTTTGAAAGTTTTGAGATATCTGCTTCAATTTTTTCACATAGGTTTGCAATTTCATTTAAAAATGCGAGTTTAATAGCAAGAAAACTATTCGAAGTATATTTTATAAGCTCAGACGTATTAGTATCTGTTATTACTATAGGAATATTTTTATCTATTTTATTTTTATAAATTTTTTCTAGTACCTTAAAAGAACTATCATGTGCTGTTCCAAATATAATTCTATCAGGGTTATTATAATCATAAATTGCAGAACCTTCACGCAAAAATTCAGGATTTGATGCTAATTTATGTTTAAAATTTTTATTGTGTAAGTAACTATGTAATTCATTGCAAGTACCAGGAGGTACAGTGGATTTAATAATAATAAGAACATCTTCTCCAATATTTTTGGCTGCATTTTCAACTGCATCGTAAACAAATGCTAAATTCGTGCTTCCATCAGGTTTTGAAGGAGTCCCTACGCAAATAAAAACAGCTTCACAAGATTTCAGATCAGAATAATCACAAGAAAAAACTATTTTTCTTCTCTCTATAGCTTGTTTTAAATGAATTTCTAATTCATTTTCGTAGATAATACATTCTCCATTCTTTAATTTTTCTATTTTATTAATATCTGAATCTATACATAGAACATCATGAGATTCAGTTGTGAACATTACTCCACTAACAAGCCCAACGTATCCTGTGCCAATAACTCCTATCTTCATTTATTCTCTATATAGCAATTAAATTAGTCTCCAAATTACCTAAAATAAAATAAAAGTAAACAGCCAAAACGCTGGACTTATAATCAATTTCGTTACATACTAACGCTAGATCTTTTAAATCCACTATTACAGTAATCAATGAGTCTCTACATAAAATCGTTCCTTAAAATAATACTTACTGGGATAGTGGGGATATTAATTTTTTGTTCAATTTTATTGATCCCGCATGTACACAACTCAATTGCAAAGTTTATCATTATGCGATATTTACAAAATGATGTTGTTGAAGTGACTAATTGCGATATTACATTGAGTGCAAAGAAAATAAAAATCCGAAATGCAGATATTACAATTCTCCAAAATAAATTTTCGATTCCAGAATTGACTGTTGAATATAACATATCTCAATTAGTAAAAAAACTCGGAACAGAATTTCAAATTTTGGCTCCGAAATTATTGCTTAATTCTAATATTCAACTAAGTGCTTCTATATCTGGTGTTTATAAACAAAAAGACGGCAAGTTGACGCTAATACCTCATATAGAAAGCAAAGAGTTCGAGGTGAAAGATTGTAATATAAAAAAACTATCTTTTGACTCAATCATAGAAATTGGAAATGGAAAAACATCTATAAATAATACTAAATTATTAATTAACGAAGGTTCTATATCTGGTAAAATTGAAATAAGTTCAAAAAACAATGTACTGGAAGATTTAACAATAGTTTCTAGCGTTCACTCTATTAATCTAAATCTTTACAAAGAATTTTTGCCAAAAACTCATCCAGTATACGAATTTTTTGAATCGAATATTTTGGGAGGAAAAATTGACTCTGGAGAAATTCGTGTATCAATACCATATGAATTTATTAAACTTATAGGTAAAAAAACAGAGAAGGAGATATATGATCAATTTTTGGATAGATACGTAGATGCGAAGATTATATTGTCTGACGTGATTTACAAATATAGTGATTATATGCCAAAAATTAAATCAAATAATTTGAATCTTAATATAAATGGTAAAAACATTGTCATCGATTTACCTGGTACGAAAATAGCTGGTAACGTGGTCACAAAAGGAACAGTTAGTTTTGATTATTTGGCAGAAAATTTAGATATTGTGGTAGATGCAAACACTAAAGGTACTGTTTGTGATTTGATACAATTTATTTCTCCAGATACAATTGCAAAAATGCTTGATTCAAACATAGATCTTTCAAATTTAAAAGGTATTGCTGATACTAAAATTTCTATAATAATTCCAGTTGGTCAAAAAATCTCGAACAAATACGATATTAAATCTAATATTTCAAATGTTGAAGGAAAATTTTTAAATAACAGAATAACTTTAAGAAAGTACATTCTCGGTGCTAGTTTTGATGGTGATCAAGTAATAATTTCAGGAAATGGTACCACCAATGGATTTAAAAGCAATTTGAATCTTCTTGTTAATCTGGATGAATCTGCAGAAATTTCACACAAACTACTCGGGAAAATTTATATTACAGGAACACCAGATGAAACAAATGGTATTAGGTTTATAGATGGTACTTCAGAACTTAATTATGAGTTTATAGCGAAAAAAAACATCACATCTTTTAAAGCAAATGCAAATTTGATAAATTTGCATTTTGCAATACCTAGTATATCTCTTGATAAACCGAATAAGAAAAAAGCTTTTTTTAGTTTAACAGGGGAAATAAAAGAAGGTAAAAAACAAAAATTGGTCGCAATGTTAAATGGGGAAGATGGTTTAAAAATTACTAGCGTTATTGATATTGATGATGTAATTAGCAAAATTATTCTCAGTGAAGTGAAATATTTAAATAATGATTTTAATGCAGAAGTTATTTCTGGAAATAATAGTTTGGTTGCGAAAATATCTGGAGGCTTAATCGATTTGTCAGAAGCAGAGCTCTCAAAGATGTTTCAAAATGAAAATTCTGAAATAGAAGATGTAAATTTAGATATTCATCTAGATACCGTATTAATGAAAAATAATATTAATCTAAAGAATGTTAATATAAATGCGAAGTGCAAGAATAAAAATTGCCCAACTACTTCACTTAAAGCTAATATCGGTGATAATAAAGTAACTATAGAGTATAAAAATATTCTTCCTAAGCCTTGTTGGTACATTGAAACAGACAATGCTGGTAAATTATTATCGAGTCTTGGGCTTACTACAAAAATAAAAAATGGCTCATTGGTCGCTAATATTGAAGCTCCAGTTTCTGAAAAAAATAATGAAAATTATATCTCGAATGGAAGTTTTAAATTAAGGAATTTTTCTTCAACGCAGAATAAGTTCTTATCAAGAATAATCTCTTTTATTTCTATTCAAGGATTGCTTAGTGCAATTGGAGGCAAAGATATATATTTTGATAGTTTAGATGGGGCTTTCAAAATTCAAAATAAGCAAATAAAAATTGCAAGTATGAACGCTAAAGGACCATATTTTGATTTTCTCATATATGGAACTATAGATACTAATATTCGGAAAATTGATTTTGGAGGAAAAGTAGTGCCTTCTTTTTACGGTCTCAACAAGCTTATGGGAAGTATCCCATTAATCAAAGGGCTGTTTGGTAAAAGAGGTGTTATAGGAGTGATCCCATTCTCTATTCATGATAGCTATTGATTTGCTTTTAATTGGATATGTGGCGTTATTGTTCCCCTTGGCCATCCCGCATTATGCGGGACCTATGTAAAAAGAAAAGAGACCTCTGGTTTCGTAGAGATGATGAGATAAGTTAGTGACAGATTAGTTTTTGATATGACCTATTGTCTGCGATCTCCAAAAAAGCGTATCATCATCAAGAAGAGATTCAAAAAGTCTAAATATAGAGTAAATGCTCCAACAATAGCATATTTTTGAGCAAATTCTCCACCTCCAACACTGTAATACATATCTTTAAGACGCTGTGTATCCCACGCTGTAAGACCCATGAAGATAAACACTCCTAGGAATGAAACAGCAAAATCTACAGCTGTACTATGCATGAAAATATTTACAGCAGAAGCTATAATTATACCAAAAAGCCCCATTCTTAAAAATGATGCCATTGAGGTAAGATCACGTTTTGTTGAGTACCCATATATACTCATTGAACCAAACGTACCTGCTGTAATAAGAAAAGTCTTGGCTATAGATGCGCCAGTATAGATAAAGCCTAGACTTGCAAGAGATGCACCTGTAACAGCTGCATAGACCCAAAAAAGCATTTGAGCTTTTTCTATACTCATCCTACCTATGCCGAAGAAAAAATACATAGCAATTCCAAGAGGTGCAAGGAGAATAAGATAACCAAGACCTGTATAACCCAGCAACATACCATTTGGCGCTATATTAAATATTAATTCCGCTAAAGCAGGCACTGATATAAAACCATAAGCCACAATCGCTGAAATCATAAGGCCTACGGACATTATAGTATATATATTGAGCATATATTTTCTAAGACCTTCGTCATAACTTCTGCGTGTGCTAGTGAATGCTTGACTAAACATATTTGATGCCATCGTTCTACCTATTGTTTTCATTTATGTATTATACATTATAGTTACTAATTATAATTTTTTCAAGATTAGAAGTTTAATATATACTATAAAGTTATAAATATCATTTGGCATTTCTTCCTTAAGTCTTATTTAGAAATTTAAGTAAGCGACGAGCAAAACATCGTAACATAATTCAAACAAAAACTATAATCGAATAATTTGAAATGTGTGCTAGACGTGACAAGCGAAGCATATGAGTATTAGGTGAGCGAGGAACAGCAACGCGCACGCTTCAAAGTAAATGACTATACAATGTTTCTCTGATTCCAGTACATAAATCAAACAACTCATCCATGTGAACTGCGCCTAGCTTTGTATGTATACGAAGTTTTTTAAAATCTTCTATGTTTCTTGGCAATTTTTTTGCAATCAATACAATATCTTCATCCTTTAATATATGCTGACGCGGGAGGTCTTGCAAGATAGCAGCATCTTCTCTCAGAGAAGTTATCATTTGTAATCTTTGTACAAATTCTGGTGACTTATTCTCAGTTTTTATTTTTTGCGTTAGTTTTTCTATATTGGGTTTATAATAATCTTTATCATTGTAAATTTCCATGTTAGAGAGAAATTTATCAACAGAGTAATAAGCTTGCATTTCTTTCTTTAATCTTTCACAAAGTGGGATTAAATACTGAACATCTTGAGCTGCATATGTAAGCATTTCTGCAGATACAGGCCTCGCCAACCAATCTCTAAACTGCTGTTCTTTTTCTATTTCTATTTCTAAAACTATTTTACATATTTCTTGATAACTTATTTGTGGTTTTATACTACAATATTTGGCGGCTTCTTGTGTATCAAACACATTATTAGTACAAACCTCTAGCACTCTATGAAAAATGGTGAGATCTTGATTTGGGGCATGAAATATTTTTGTTATTTTTTTATTTATTAATATTTTTCCAAAACAAGTTAAATCAAGATTCAATGGATCAATAAGATATATCTCTGTTCTCGTTGCAATTTGAATTAAAGCTAATTTGGCATGATATGTTGTTCTTCGTACAAATTCTGTATCGATTCCAATTAAACCCTCATTTTGTAGTTGTTCTACCAATTTTTCAAGTTGTGAGGTAGTCGTAATGATTAACATTTTATTTGCCTTGGTTGATCATTTAATATATAGCTTATTACTCGATAAGTATAAGAAAAAATTATGCATAAGTTTCGTAGCCACAACTGTGGACAACTTAGATTAGAAAATATTAGACAAAAAGTAAAATTGTCGGGATGGGTACATAGAAAAAGAGATCATGGTAACCTGTTATTCATAGACCTTAGAGATCATTACGGAATCACACAGCTTCTTTTCTCAGATAGTAATAAGGTGATGATGGATGAAGCATCAAGGCTTCGCTCAGAAAGCGTAATTACTGTAATTGGGGAAGTTGTAGCTCGTTCCACAGATACTATCAATAAAACATTATCAACTGGACAGATCGAGATTAGAGTTGAGAGTTATATTATTGAATCCGAGTCTGAACTTTTGCCGTTTATGATAAGTACTGATCAAGATGCTCCAGAAGACCTTAGACTCAAATATAGATTTTTAGACTTAAGACGTGAAAATTTACACACAAATATTATTTTGCGTTCAGAAGTGATTTCGGAAATAAGAACTCTTATGATTGCACAAGGGTTCATGGAATTTCAAACTCCTATCTTAACAGCAAGTTCTCCTGAAGGAGCGCGAGATTTTCTTGTGCCAAGTCGAATACATCCAGGAAAATTTTACGCTCTTCCACAAGCCCCTCAGCAATTCAAACAATTGCTTATGGTGTCTGGATTTGATAAATATTTCCAAATAGCTCCATGTTTTAGAGATGAAGACTCAAGAGCAGATAGATCTCCAGGTGAATTCTATCAATTAGATATTGAAATGTCTTTTGTAACGCAGGATGATATATTTGCGTCTATTGAGCCAGTTATGTATAGTGTATTTACAAAATTTGCAAAAAATTATACTGTAACAGACAAACCATTTCCGAAAATAACGTATCGTGATGCCATGCTTAAATATGGGTCAGATAAGCCTGACTTAAGAAACCCTATCGAAATAAGCGATGTTACAGAAATATTTAGGGATTCGGATTTTGTAATTTTTAAAGAAAATATTAAAAAAGGGAATGTGGTAAGAGCTATCCCAGCTCCAAAAACCTCAAACCTTTCAAGAAAATTCTTTGATTCTATGATAGAATTTGCAATATCAGAAGGAGCTGGAGGTCTTGGATATATTCAATTTTCTGAAGATGGTTCCACAAAGGGTCCGATAGCTAAATTTTTAAACGAGGATGAACTTACAAAATTAAAAAAACAAGCAAATCTTAACAATGGAGATAGTGTATTTTTTTCGAGCGATACAGAACTTAAAGCAGCGAAACTTGCTGGTAAAGTTCGAATTAAATTGGGTCATGAACTTGAGTTAATTGAAGAAAATTGTTTTAAATTTTGTTGGATTGTAGATTTTCCATTTTATGAATGGAATGATCAAGAAAATAAAATTGACTTTAGTCACAACCCATTCTCGATGCCACATGGAGGTATTGATGCTTTAATAAATGCAAAAACAAAGGAAAAATTGCTTGAAATTACAGCATATCAATATGATATTGTTTGCAATGGTGTTGAGCTTTCTAGCGGAGCTATTAGAAATCATAAGCCAGAACTTATGTATAAGGCATTTGAAATAGCTGGATATAGTAAAGATATTGTAGATAAAAAATTTGGTGGGATGATTAAAGCTTTTGCTTATGGAGCTCCACCACACGGTGGCATTGCTCCTGGCATTGATAGAATGGTTATGTTATTAGCAAATGCGCCAAATATTAGGGAAGTTATAGCATTTCCACTTAATCAACAAGCTGAGGATTTGCTAATGAACGCACCTGCTTATGTTGATGATAAACAACTCAAGGAGCTAAGTATAACGCTCTCTTCTTCGGTAAAAAATTCTATTGAGAAAAAACAAACAATAAATAATAAACAATAAAGGATCTTTATGAAACTACATTCAAAATTTTTAGCTATACTTCTAATTATTATTACATCATGCAAAGGTCCAAGTTTAAATAATGAAGCTGATAAAAAATTCACCGAATTTTTTTCAAATCATAAGGAATTAAGTGCTTCGTACCTGGTTATGCATGATGACAACGTTTTATTACATGGTGCGCAAGGATTCTTTGACAGAGAACAAAATATAAAGCTGAGTGATAATCAACAAATGCCAATAGCTTCAGGTACAAAACAAATGACTGCAGCAATGATTATGCGGCTACAAGAAAGGGGAATTTTATCAGTTGAAGATACGATTGCAAAATTTTTACCTGAAGATTCAGATTGGTGGATAGATGCAACCATGCCAGATTGGGCAGATAAAGTAACCATACATCAACTTTTAACACATACAAGTGGTATTGCTGAATATATTCCTGCATTAAAAT
>JABDAD010000024.1 GCA_013289335.1 Alphaproteobacteria bacterium
CATTGGAAATATGCTTATGAACAATGGCAAACTCTCTGCGGTCATTGATTTTGGAGGCGCTGCTATTGGTGATCCTGCATGTGATCTTGTCATCTCTTGGACTTATTTATCCGGAAAAGCACGTGAGAATTTTATGAAAGAGATGAATGTAAGTGTAGATACATGTCTTCGTGCTCGCGCTTGGGCTCTATGGAAAGCAACATTTGAATTATGTGGCATCGAACATAAAAGTAGTCCAGAAGTCTTGCTACAGAAAAGAATTATTGATGAGGTAATAAATGGATAAACAACTTAACCACAAAAAACTCGATACCTATCTTGGGCTTTGTACGGAAGTCTATGAATTAAGTAAGCCAGAAGCTCCAAGTGATGCTTATGCTTTTTACCATAAATATGTAAAAGCAGCTAAAGGACCTATTTTAGAGCCCATGTGTGGTACTGGCTGTTTTCTTATTCCATTACTTGAGGAAGGCTTTGATATACATGGGTTTGACGCGAGCAAACATATGCTTAATCGTCTTAATGAAAAAGCTAAGGTTAAGATGCTTAGGCCTAATGTATGGAGTGGTTTCGTTCAAGACCTTGCTAGACCAGAAAACTATAATCTTATTTTCATACCATCTGGATCGTTTTGTTTAATTACAGATCTGCATGATGCAAAAACAGCTCTTAGAAAGTTTTATGAGAATTTAAATGAAGGTGGTATTTTTTTAGTTGAAGCAGACACGTTGCAATCTGTACCAACAGAAATTGAAGAGCTCAAGGTTAGAATTTATGAACAAGATCAATTGTTAGATATGCTAAAAGCTGCTGGGTTTAAGCATACTCGCACCTTAAAGCTTTTGATTATAAAAAACAATCTGATGAGCGAGATGAGTCTGTGGTTTATGAATGCAGGAAGTAAAACTTATACTAAATTTCGCAGTTGCTTTCATATAACTACTAATTTATTATCTTGTCTATAAATTCAATAATGCTCATGTATATGCCATCTAAGCCTTTTATCTCCGGCCTTTCAGAGAAATTCTACGATATAGCTTTAATTATCTTAGTCACCATAATGTACATAGGTCTTTGCGCTGAGGCAGATATGTATGTTCCGGCATTTCCACAAATGATCGAATACTTTGGTGTCGCCGAGAACAAAATCCAGCTTATCCTTAGTATAAATTTTGGTGGGCTCTGCCTGGCCGGGCTTGTTATAGGCCCATTATCCGATAGTTATGGAAGAAGACCTGTGTTGCTTTGGGGTCTGTGGCTTTTTGTTGTAGGTAGTTTATTTTGTGTTTCCGCGGAAGATTTTCGTCTAATGCTCTTTTGGCGATTTGTGCAAGGTGTTGGGGCAGCCGTGCCGATGGTTGTTGGCTGCGCCACTTTTATGGATAAGTATTCTCAAGAAAAAGCTGGGCAGATAATTGGCATAGTCAATAGTGTTATCTCAGCATCCATGGCAGGGGCGCCAATAGTAGGAGCCTGGGTTAGTCAATACTTAGGATGGAGAGCGAATTTTATCGCAATTCTTTTTCTCGCAGTAATTTCAGCATTGGGGACATGGTTATTTATTGGAGAGACATTACCTAAAGAAAAGAGAAGAATATTTAAGCCTGGCACTATAATAAAGGACTACATAAGGATTTTGCAGAATTTGGAATTTATGGCCTATTCTACGCTAGGTATATCGGCTTTTGTATGCATAGTAGTATATGTAGCAAATCTTTCTGTGATCTTTGTAAATCATATGGGCATGAGCCTTGCGGAGTTTAGCTACTGCCAAGCTTCCACTATGGGTACTTTTATTGTATTTTCTCTTATGTCTGCAAAACTTATAAATACTAAAGGTATCAATTACACTCAAAATCTAGGTTCTGCTCTGGCCATGATTGGTATGATAGCTATATTTTGTACAGCACAAATTGATCATAACAATGTGCTGATGATTTGTATGTCAATGGCCTTTATTGCGGCAGGAGGAGCAATATTTACCGGGGCTTATGGTGTCAAGGCTATGTCTGTTTTTCCAGAGATGAACGGTGCTACAACTGCAATGATGACAGCTATAAGGCAGCTGGCCTGCGCAGGATTTGTTGCCATATCTGAAGTGGCGTTTGACGGTACAATAGTTCCTGTTGCGAATATAATCTTCTGCTTTGGCTTATTTGCAACCTTGTGTTATGTTGCCGTGAGGTTGAAGGAACGCAAAATATCTAAGATATGACTATACAGCTTCAACAGATATCACTTCTGGTATATAATATTGCAGCATGGACTCAATTCCATTTTTAAGTGTTATAGTTGAACTTGGACAACCTGAGCATGAGCCTCTGAGTTCTAGATATACTATACCATTCTCAAAACCGCGATAAATTATATCTCCGCCATCCATTGCTACAGATGGACGTACTCTGGTTTCTATAATTTCAATTATTTGTTTCTCAATCTCTGATAAATGATCTGAATTTAGTAGCTCACTCTTAAGAGGAGAGTAACCATCTAACGCCTCAAGCCCTGCTACAAAATGATCCATTATTGCGGAAATAATATGAGGTTTTAATACTTCCCATTTTTCTTCATCATGTTTTGTAATAGTTATAAAATCTGAACCAAAAAAAACCGTTACTACACCTTTAATGCTAAATAATTTTATTACTAACTTTGCGCCACAAGATTCTTCTATATTTGAAAAATGTATTGGATTTTCAGAAACATGTGAGTCAGGAAAAAATTTTACTGCATTGGGGTTTGGTGTGTTTTCTGTTTGAATAAACATTCTTACCTAAATCTATAAATATAAAATAATACCAAGATTTATATTAAATATTTGGTACCCACGGCCGGACTTGAACCGGCAAGGGCCAAAGCCCCACGGATTTTAAGTCCGTTATGTCTACCATTCCATCACGCGGGCAGTAAATCTGCTGTACTTAATAACCTAATATTAATGTAATTTCAATCAAATAATTTTATAATTCAATTTACTTTATTTCAAGATAGTTTTTTGTGAATTCATAATATGAATAATAATCCATAATATAATTAGGAACCGCTTTGCCATTTCTTATATCTTTACTATAAGTCTCTGCGAAGCTGTTTAGCCCGACATAATGTATAATAAATGGGGCTATGTTATTTGGATATAATATTTCAAATTCATCATTTATAGGGATTGTGTTCCATCTTGAACTAAAAAACATTGTCTCTCCAGCAGAACCTATATTGAGGGCATCTTGTTCTGGAAAAGTGAAATTACATTTAAAATTTTGATTACTAATTTTTGAAAAAATATCTTTTTGACGCTTAATTTTGAGATTGTGAAGAACTACGCCGTTGCTAAAATATTGCACTGGTAAATCAGCGCATTCTGCATTCCTGTACATTCTACCTTCTGCAAAGGTGCGAGATGATTTGGTTGATGCTATGGAATAATCCTTCATATCAATAGAAGCCAAATCATATAAGTCTCTAAGAACCAAAATATCGACATCAGTAAGCAAAATTTTGTCAAGATTTAGAAGTACTTTTTCTGGCAATGCTTTGAGGATTACTATACTCGGATATGTCGAATTTGATAATAATTTCTCAAAAAACTTTTCGTTTTCCTTCACTAAACTTTCTGGAAATGGAACAAAGTAAATATTAAAATTTCTTAAATATGAGAGGGATTCTATCTTATTTTTAGTGTCAGTGCTGATTGGATCAGATTCTTCGTAAATAGCATAAAAATTATAATGATTATCTAGATCTGAGTTTAACAAAATAGATGTTATGGTCACTGAGGCATATTTAGCATATTTTTCATTAAATACGAAAGCAACTTCCGTATTTTTTGTTGGTTTGATGCCTCTCTTATTTATTGTATCTTTTTGGTAAGCAAAAGCTTTCTCTACGTCGATATTTTTTTGAGATGTAGAATTTGATTTTCCAAAAGTATATATAAGAGAAAGTCTATAACTTGCTCTAGCAGATAAATTTTGGTCTTCAGAATCTGTTAGATCTTTTAAAATATTTATTTCTGTTATCAAATCTTTTCCTACCCAGCTATAAAATTCAACTTTATATTTGCTAAGAATTTTAGTAACTTCATTTATGGAATTAGATGCAATAATATCGGCTAGATGGTTAGTATTTTCTTGATTCGTGAATATATCTACAGAATAGCTAGCATTTTTTATTGATTGAAAATTATTGCCTTCTTTTATGTTAAGTTTTGCCAGGCATAAATATGCATTTGCTATCTCAACTTTATCAGTACCATACTCAACTTTGAGTTGACAGAGTTTCTTTTGAATATTGCGCTTAGTATCTTGGGATATTCCTGCCTCTTCAGATAATATATTTATAATACTCAGCACTTCATTTTCAGTAGCTGAGTTATTATCACTTAATAGATTCAAATATCCAAACACAATATCTGTACGCCTTTCCACCATCAATATATGGCGAAATTTTTTGTGAATATATCTAGCACCCTTATAAGCTATTATTGATATTGTAATTAGTGCTATTGTTATTAATGATACAAAGGTCATTTTTCTCATTTTGATTTTTTAGTTATCAAAAATATATCTCCTACATCTCTTAGACTTTTGCCTTCGACATTTATATTTTCAAGGCCAGTAGGATTGTTAATTACTTTATTCCTTACAACAAGAGTTGATGATCCGCCACCATCCATATTGATTACATTTATACAATTTTTTGATACTAGAAAATTGGCAAATGTAAGCAGATCCATACCTACAGATAAGTCTGTGTTTTTATGTATTTGATTGAATTTTTCTAGCAATTCGCCTGTAGTAGTTTGTAACGCTGTTTCCCTATCAAGACCAATTTTTTTTAGTGGTGTTATAATTTCACGTAATGGTGTATCATAGACTTTTAATGCCTGGTTGTGGTCTGAGATAAAGACTGCAAATTTTGTTTTACTTAACTGGCATATAGCAGTTCTCGCGTGTGGAGCATCTCTAAAATCAGATTTATAACTAGGCACAAAATATTCTTCGTTAACTTTAGCATTTTTTACAATAATATTAGACCCAGAAATCAAAAAAGATATATTATTAATATTTATTTCTTTGTTCTCTGCAGATAATTCCAAATTATATTTTATAAAATCTCCTTTTTTCAGTTTTCTTAGGATTTTAATATCTTTATCTTCGTTTGCTGAGATTACAAAGCCATCTTTAGGGATTTTCATATTTCCCTTCGTTGATTTTTCGATAACTTGATTATTTTTAACTAATATTTCATATGTATTCGGATCAGAGAGTGTACTTGTCCAATAACATGATGTATATATTTGAATACCAGAAATTGTAGGATTATTAATGGAGGATGCTTCTATATGTTTTTCATTCCCTAAGTTTAAAGATATAGAAGATTTAATCTTTTCAAAAAATACTTCATTTTTTTTTGTTCTATAAATTGCATCCTGAATTGTATTTAATGCAAAAACATTGTGAGTATTTATAAAAAGGAATGAAGGTGTACCTGTTTTTCTGTAGCCTGTGTGAAAAAAACTACCATTGAATGCCGCCTTGGCATTGTGTCTCCTCGAACATGATAGTACATTCTCAAGTCCAAGTTGCCCACTGTCCAAAGCCTTTGTTAATATTAAATCCGAATCTCTCAAATCAAATTCATATCTAAATATTTTATGATTACCTATCTGAATTTTTTGTGGGTTTTTTGCATATGAATTAGTTGTGGAGATAAAAATTGTAAAAACTAAAGATAAAAAAATAATTTTTTTCATAATTCTATTCCCGGTGTTTATTACTACATTTGTTGATAAATTCAGTGTATCCGCCAATAAATTCATTCTCTAAAAAAACATAAGGAACAGTGTGAGCGCCCGTTTTTTTGATCAACCAACTAAATAAGATTTTATTATTGCTAATATCTATTTCTTTAAATACAACGTCATTTGTGATTAAAAAATCCTTTAATTTAATGCAAAAAACACAATGTATTTTTGTATAAACTGTAATTTTTTTGTTTTTGCATTGTTTTGTCAAATCTGCGACAGAAGAACTACCACTTAGCAGCAATATAATAAGTATAAAAATTTTCTGCATTATATTAATTAAGTCTTTGATAGAGTTTATTATTTTTTTGTAGCCCAATATTAAAAACAAGGAATGTATAACGTCAAGCTAATTATCTGTGTCTGGTATAATAGATTGATTGCTGTAATACAACTATAAAGCAAATTCGTACAGCTAAGATTTAGAAACTTCTATGCTTTAATGGTAATTAGTAATTAGAATTTTGAAAAAAATATTGTAAAATGCTCAGTAGAAACTTAGAAGGCACACTAAATAGAGCTCTTAGTATAGCAAGTAAACATAACCATGAATATGCAACGTACGAACACTTACTCCTTGCATTATTCCATGATAAGGATGCTATGGATGTTTTCGCTCATTTTAATGTAGATGTTATTGATCTTGCTAATAAGCTTGAAAACCATTTGGAACTTCAACTTACAGCTCTTGTAAATAAAGAATGCGGTATTGCACGTCCGACCACTGGATTTCAGAATATAGTGCATAGGGCCGCTATTCATAGTAGGGTGACAAACAAAAATAATATCTCAGGTAGTGATATTTTATCGGAATTCTTTTTTGAGAAAGATTCATATGCTACTGAATTGCTTATCGAAAATGGTCTAAACCGTAAAAATATCCTTGAATTTGTAAATAATTCCTCTGACAAACAAGACCCCGTCATCATAAAAAATGACGATAGTATGACAAGGACAAAAAGACAAATTTCTAAGGAAAAATTAAACACAATCCAAGAAAAAGTGGAAGAGACAAAATTGTCTACAGCATTAGACTCTTATTGCTCTAATTTAAATGAAAAAGTCAAAAATGGTCTTATAGATACATTGATAGGTAGGGAAAGCGAAATAGAAAGAACTATTGAAATACTTGGTAGGCGTCAAAAAAATAACCCTATTTTAGTTGGAGAACCTGGTGTTGGGAAGACGGCAATAGCTGAAGGTCTTGCCTATAGAATAGTAAAAGGAAAAGTGCCAAATTCACTAAATAATTTTGAAATATATTCATTGGATGTTGGCTCACTTGTGGCCGGCACAAGATTCAGAGGAGATTTTGAAGAAAGAGTAAAAACTCTACTTTCGGAGGTTAAATCTAGGCCTAATGTAATATTATTTATTGATGAAATACATACAATAGTTGGAGCTGGATCCACAACTACTGCATCTCTGGATGCAAGTAATTTAATAAAACCAGCATTAGCAAGAGGTGAGATAAGATGTATAGGTTCAACTACTTTTAAAGAATTTAATCAGAGTTTTGCAAAAGATGCAGCATTAGTAAGGAGATTTCAAAAAATAATAGTTGAAGAACCTTCGATTGTTATAGCTTTGGAAATTCTAAAAGGTGTTAAATCATATTATGAAAAGCACCATAATGTTCATTATAGCGCTGAAGCGCTAGAAAGCGCAGTAACTCTTTCTGATAGATTTATTCATGGAAGGTATTTACCAGATAAAGCGATTGATTTAATAGATGAGGCTGGGGCTCATAAAAAGCTTGTGACAAAAGAAGAGGGAAGGCATAATATTTCAGCTAATGATATTGAGATAGTACTTGCTAAAACTTTAAATATTCCTGCCGTTACTTTAGCTTCCGATAATATAAGTAAGATCAAAAAATTGGAATATAATTTGAAAAGGGTAATTTTTGGCCAAGATACTGCAGTGGAAGAGCTTTGCGCTGGCGTAAAATTAGCAAAAGCAGGTCTTAGAGATTATGAAAGACCTGTTGGTTGCTACTTATTTGTAGGGCCAACCGGGACAGGAAAAACTGAGCTCGCAAAACAATTAGCAAAGTTTTGCGGTATGGAAGTTTTAAGACTTGATATGTCTGAATATATGGAATCACATAGTATATCAAGGCTTATTGGTTCGCCTCCTGGATATGCCGGTTATGATAAGGGAGGGCTGCTTACTGAAGCTATCGATAAGGCTCCATATTCTATTGTTTTATTCGACGAAATAGAAAAAGCACATCGTGAATTATTTAATATTTTGCTTCAAATTATGGATTATGGGAAGCTTACGGACAATGTAGGAAAACTTGTAGATTTTAGCCATACTATAGTAATTTTGACAGCAAATTCTGGGGCTGCAGAATATATGAAACAGAGGATAGGTTTTGGGTCTTCTGAAGTTTTTGGGGAGGAAGAGGCGATGAAAGTTGTAGATAGTACTTTTAGTCCTGAGTTTAGGGATAGACTTGATAAAATAATAATGTTTAACCCGCTTAATGATGATGTAATAGGCCTCATTATAGATAAAGCAATAAAAGAACTTGGAGAACAATTGGCGGATAAGAATGTAAGAATTGATGTTGATAAAAAAGCCAAGAGTCATTTGATACAAAATTGTTTTGGTGTTGGAAAACATTATGGTGCAAGAGTGCTTGAGAAAACTGTAGATTTGGAAATAAAACGTGTTATAGCTGAGGAAATATTATTTGGTAAGCTACGAAAAGGCGGCACAGTCCATGTGACATCAGATGGAAAAAGACTTGTTTTTAAATTCAACCTAAGCGCCATGTGCGTGGCATGAATCATATAATCAATTACTTTTACATGGGACGTTGTTATACTTCTCAGTCATCCCTCATTTAATGCGTGATCTATATAAAAGAAAGTGGGATCTCTACTTTCGCATGGATGACTTGATAAGGGTAGTTCTGCAATTTTGATATATGGCTAAACACCTAGAATTAACTATTGAAATAAGAAAATAGCTATGATAGTTTTTTGTACAAATTCGTTGGAGGTTAAGCTTGTCCTATTCGCTAGATATTATTTTTTTAGTAGGGTTTTTGTTTATAAATTTATTTGTAGGTCTTTATTCTGGAAAGGGAATAAGAACAATCAAAGAATATGCGTTAGGTGATAGAAATTTCCCTACTGTTACCTTAGCTGCTACTATCGTAGCCACATGGGTTTCGTCTAATTCGTTAACTATTACTATAGCTGAAACTTATAATTCTGGTCTATATTATATAATCCCTGGTCTTGCTGATACAATTTCATTTCTTGTGATTGCTTTTTTTATTGCTCCAAGAATGGGAGAATTTTTGGGTTGCCTATCTGTTGCTGAAGCCATGGGTAAACTATATGGAAATAAAGCAAAATCCATCACTGCTATTTTAGGCATATTTCCTGCTGTTGGAAATGTTGCAACTCAATTTATTATTGCATCTATCTTATTACAAAATTTAATTGGTATATCGAGTTTATATGCTTCGTTACTTAGTGCTTTTATAGTAATATGTTATGCTACATTTGGAGGTATCAAATCTGTTACATTCACAGACATGATACAATTTTTAACTTTTGGCGTTATAATTCCAACCATTGCTATAGCTGTTTTCCAAAATATTTCAGGCTCAAGTGCTATATTTGGTTACCTAGCTAATAGCGAATTATACGAGATAAAAGACGTATTTAATGTCTCAAATCCTAAGTTTTTTAGTTCTTTAGTATTATTTACTTTTTTATTAATTCCAGGGCTTGATTCGGCAATTTTCCAGAGAATTTCAATGGCCAAGGATACGAAGCAAGTAACAAAAGCTTTTTTAATCGCAACTGGTTTTTGTTTTCTTATAGATTGTATGTTTTACTTTATTGCCTTTGCGATGGCAGCTAAAGAACAGTTAAATCTTGGTTCCAATGACTTAATTCTTCATTTAATAAATACCTATACACCTTCATATCTAAAAGGAATAGCAATAATTGGTGTGTTAGCCATGATAATGTCTACTGCTGATTCCTATATTAATTCCTCTTCTGTATTATTCTCCTATGATTTTTGCCGTTCTATTGGAATCAAATTATCAGGCAAAACAGAATTGCTATTAGCACGCATTAGTTCACTAATAATAGGTATAGCAGCCTTGGCTCTTAGCTTAATTTCTACAAATCTACTTGAGGTATTGTTAGTAACTTACAGCTTCTATATGCCAGTAGTATCTGTTCCTTTACTTCTTGCTATTTTTGGTTTTAGGACAAATGTTGTAGTAGTGCTATCTGGTATGTTTATGGGTTTTATCACTATAGTTTTATTTATGTTGTTTTCAGAGATAGATGGATTTATACATGGAATGCTTGCTAATTTAACGACATTAATAATAGGACACTGTATAGTAAAAAAACATCTTTCTTAACCGGTGGAGAGAATAATATCTCCTAAAGTTACTATTAGTGAATTAACTTGGATGTGACTAATCTATGCTAAGGATCCATCTTCTTTTAGATCACGCTTAAATGCGTAATGATTGAGAGAAACAACAATGTCCTATGTTCAAATTAAATGACTTAGTACACATTAATCACTATAATCGTCATGGCTACCTGTTAAGGAAGTGCTATCATATTCGCGTTCTTTGCTTACCTAGTGGGACTGTTTAGAAAATCCGTACTTTTAAAATTTGTTGATTTTCTTGATTTTTGTTGGAATTTATCGGATTTTGTGGGTTTTAAGCAGATTTTGAACGTGACCACCCTTCTTATGGGGCTTTTCCAGCAGTCCAATAATATATTGCAATTACTAATATATGCTAACTATTTTGCATTACTTGCCACATAATATTAACAATACTAACTATTATTAAACATGGAATGTATATAGAATGTGTGTAACTGGATTGTAAAATTCATAAAGATGTATTTTATAAAATTTTAATTTACCCGATGCCGATAAAGGAGTTCAAACCACTGATTCACACATTACAGATGTATTGCTCTGTCGGTTGTCATTACATTGAACATGGGACATTGCTGTTTCTCGCTTACCTGGCACTCATAGGCTTCATTCACTCTAGTCAGAGCAAACTTTAAATTATTTAACTATATGTGGTGCCGGATGTCGGATTTGAACTGACGACCTACCGCTTACAAGGCGGTTGCTCTACCACTGAGCTAATCCGGCTTATTATTCCTAGATGCTACAGTAATCTCTGTGAAAGCAGAGATCAATTTCTTTTAGATGGATCCAGCATTAAATGCGGGATGACTAAGAGAAGTAATAGCATTTCCTTTTTTTAAATGATCCAAACAGTTTTTTCAGATCTCAGCGTGTCACCTATTTATATAGGTTGCTTGCGCTTAAGTTCTTAAAACCATTTGTCTGATTTAATCCAGAAATCGGTATAACAACTCTCCATATCCAAATTAAATGACTATAGTCCTTATATTTGGATTGTGCTACGTTCCATAGATATATCCAAATGCATCAAAAACAGACAGCTAAGCTGCTTTTCCTTCTTTTTTTGGAGATTTCTCTTTCCTTGAGAGTTTGTTTTTTTCTATTTCATTTTTCAAATAAGCTGGTAAGTCGATTCCAGCTTGTTCAATAAAAATTGTCACTCTATCAGATGGTCTAGCTCCGCGCTCTAACCAATAAGAGATTCTATCAGATTTAAGGATTACTCTAGCTTCCTTGTCTTTTGATAACAACGGATTATACGTTCCAACTTTTTCTATAAAATCACCGTCTCTTGGAGCTTGCGAATTTGCCACTACGATACGATAATAAGGGCGTTTTTTAGATCCACCCCTAGCTAAACGGATTCTTGTTGCCATAATTTAATACATCTCTTATTTTATTTTTTCTTCCTTGAAAACCACATGCTTACGTACGCGAGGATCGTATTTTCTAAATGAAAGCTTCTCCGTTTGAGTTTTCGGATTACGCTTTTTTACTAAAAAATAACCAGTGCCTGCTGTGCTCACGAGTCTTACAAGTACATTTTTATTTTTTTTGGCCACTTAATTAACCACGTCTAATATATTTTCTAAAACCTCGGGTAATCTACACACTAACTAGTTGGTAGTCAAGCTATTTTTTGAAAAATTGTTGACAAAATGCTACCTTAAAACAGTTCGTAAAGTA
Source organism: Alphaproteobacteria bacterium (assembly GCA_013289335.1). GTDB lineage: Bacteria > Pseudomonadota > Alphaproteobacteria > Rickettsiales > Rickettsiaceae > JABDAD01. Next base: position 11,936 of record JABDAD010000024.1, read on the forward strand.
GGGATAAAGTATCTCAATATTAATTATTTTTATAGCAAAATTGGGCAAAAGATGTGTATTTAAAAATACTTTGATTCTTGCTGACTAGGTAGTATCATGTCGTAGTGATAAGAGTAAAAAATTCAAATCATACTGGTTAACTTCTCTGATTGTCAAGATGATGCCCCATATTATTGTTGAAACCGGTGATTAGGGTGAATATGATCAATTTTTATATTATATAAAACTATGCCAATTACTCTTTCATATGACAATATTTAATGAATTTGCTTAGTATGCAAGACCAAAACATACTTGACATTTGCAGCTAAATAGTTTAGTTATTTCGTGTTCTGTATAGTATTTAGTAGACAAGAGTAATATCTAAGTTACTAATTACTTGATAGTAATTTAAATTGAATTATGTTACGTTGTTACTCGGGTCGTTCGCCTAATTTTATAGGCTTCGTTTGCCGCGCATGGTACAGAAATCCAATTTAAAAGACTATGGTGGTCAGTATTGAATCAAAATTCTGAAGGCCTAGCAACAAAAGCAACGTGGCTGTGGTATGCCTAATTTGCTTTGTAATTTGCACATTTTTATTAAATACCAAAAGAAGGATTAAAATGCCAAAAATGAAAACCAAATCTGCAGTTAAAAAACGCTTCAAGCTTACTGCATCTGGCAAAGTTCGCGCAACTCAAGCCGGTAAGAAGCACTTTATGCGTCATCGCACAAAAGCACAGCTTAGAAACCTTAGAGGTACTACTATATTACAGTCTTGCGATGCAAAAAATATTGTTAAGTATTTCTTGCCATATGGCACAAATTAAATCAGAGGGGTTTGAATGGCTAGAGTAAAAACAGGGAAAATTTCCCATAATCGTCACAAAAAAATTCTAAAACTTGCAAAAGGTTATAGAGGAAGGGCAAAGAATTGTTTCAGGATCGCTGTTGAGAAAGTTGAAAAAGCTTTAGCTTACGCTCATCGTGATAGAAGAAATAAAAAGAGAGATTTTAGGGGGCTTTGGATACAGCGTATTAATGCTGGTGTTCGAGAGCATGGTATGATCTATTCTCAATTTATCAATGGTTTGAATAAAGCTGGCATTGAAGTAAACAGAAAGATGCTTGCTGAACTTGCTGTACATAATACTGAATCATTTGCAGATATTGTGGAGCAAGCTAAAAAAGCTGTTGCATCTTAGTCCGTTACAACTTCTAGTGGGTAACTATAATATTCATTTTTAATTAGATGAGTTGTTGCCCCTTGTTTCTCTATTTATCAGGTTTCCAAGTTTTTTGTCTTTCTTTCAGTTATCTCGTACGAAAATGCGTAATCCATTCTTCCTATATTACATTTAAGTAGTAGGGTACTTAATAGTAGCCATGAGCAACATTGTCTCCACCCCTTTTTTATTGCTTTCTAATTAATTTTGAGTATAATTACGAAGGTTTTGCGCTAATATTATTCGTGCCAAATTAATCTTTAGCGTTTTTTCAACATGTAGCCTATTTGCTATAAAGATCATGCTAGTTGGCACAGCTAGTTAGGAATATTTTAATGAAACCATTATTTCAAAAATTAAAAACAAAGAAAAAATTTATCCCATTCACACCTCAAGATGATTCGGCAGAAAACTTTGCTGCTTTAATCACAGAAGCTGCAACAGTAAGTGTAAAAGAAGGTACTGTAGTAAAAGGAGTTGTTGTCGGTATTGAAAGCGACACAGTAATAGTTGATGTGGGTCTAAAAAATGAAGGACGAATTCCTTTTAGTGAGTTTAAATTAGTAATGGAACATGAGATCCCAAATATTGGGGACAATGTTGATGTTTATGTCGAGAAACTAGAAGGCAGAAATGGTAGAACAATTTTAAGTAGGGAAAAAGCAGTTAGAGAAGAATCATGGTTCATTCTTGAAAGAGCTTATGAAACAGGAGAACTTGTAGATGGTGTTATTTTTGGAAGAGTAAAAGGTGGATTCACAGTTGATTTATCAGGGGTTGTAGCATTTTTGCCTGGTAGTCAAGTGGATGTAAGACCAATAAAAGATATTAGTCCATTGATGGAAATAGTGCAACCTTTCAAGATTTTAAAAATGGATAAGAAGCTCGGCAATGTTGTTGTATCGCGTAGAGCTATTCTTGAAGAATCAAGATCCGGAGCTAGAGATGAAATGCTAGCACAAATCTCAGAAGGTGTTGTTCTTGATGGCGTAGTAAAAAACATAACAGATTATGGTGCATTTGTTGACCTTGGTAGTGTTGATGGACTTCTTCACGTTACAGATATATCTTGGAGTAGAATAAACCATCCATCTGAAGTATTACAAATGGGTCAAAAAATCAAAGTGATGGTTATCAAATTCAATGAAGAAACTAAGAGAATTTCACTTGGTATGAAACAACTTGATCAAAATCCATGGCTCGGTATTAAAGCTGAATTTCCAATTGGGAAAGTAATGGTTGGTAAAGTCACAAATGTAACTGATTACGGAGCATTCATAGAAATAAAAAATGGGATTGAAGGTCTTGTACATTCTAGTGAAGTTAGTTGGGTAAAAGCAAATCAAAACGCTAAAAAAGCTTTGACAATTGGTCAGGAAGTTGAGTTTGTAATACTTGAGGTAGATGAAGAAAAACACAGAATTTCTTTAAGTATTAAACAATGTAAATCAAATCCGTGGCAAGAATTC
>JABDAD010000025.1 GCA_013289335.1 Alphaproteobacteria bacterium
ACTCGATATTCAAGGTCAAAAATTATCCAAAAGATTGAATAATTATGCAGATCCTATGGAATTATTTTCTAGATATGGCTCAGATAGTCTTAGATATACAATGCTTTCTTCTACAGTAGTTAAAGGGCAAGAATTGTTGATAGATAAAGATGGAAAAATGATCCATGAAACTTTACGGCTTTATATAAAGCCTATTTGGAATGCATATAATTTTTTTATACTTTATGCTAATGCAGATGGAATTAAAGGAAAAATTTCATATAAATCTGATAATTTGCTTGATCAATATATTCTGTCCAAACTGAAAATTGCCATAGATAGAATAGAATTTTCATTGGATTCTTATGATACTCAATCTGCTTATAATGAATCTGCAAATTTTTTTGAAATATTAAATAATTGGTATATTCGAAGAAGCAGAACTCGCTTCTGGGAATCTAAAAAATCTAATGACAAGATCTTAGCATATAATACTCTATATACATGTCTTGAACATATGATGCGAGCAATTTCAGCAATTTTGCCACTTATATCGGAAGAAATTTATCTAGGGCTTGCTGGAGGAGTAGAAAGACTTCCTGAAAATAGTGTGCATTTGGCTTTATTCCCTGATATTTCAGATATTAGTATAGATAATACATTAGTGGAAGCTATGGATCGTGTTAGAGATATTTGCAGTAGTGGTTTATTTGTTAGAAATACAAAAAATATACGTGTTAGGCAGCCGCTTGATAAATTAACAATTGTTGTTAGCAACCACAGTATACTATCAGGGTTTAGTGAATTAATTAAGGATGAATTGAATATAAAATCCATTGAATATGTAGATAATCTTGTAAAATTTGCAGATACGAAACTTAATATAAATTTTCCGTTGCTTGGCAAAAGATTACCCTCTGATATGAAAAATATTATTTCTGCATCTAAAGCTGGTAATTGGATTAAGGAAGATGGTGGAGTTGTGGTTTTAGGAAAAAAACTTTTACCTGAGGAATATGAAATTGTCCTTGTTCCAAAATTATCTACGGATGGAGCAAAGGTACTGCAAAGTAATGATGGTCTTGTAATATTGGATCTAGAAATAAGTAGGGAGCTCTTGTTAGAAGGTTTTGCGCGGGATATTATTAGAAGCGTACAACAAGCTCGTAAAGATGCTGGATTTAATATTACAGATAGGATCAGTTTATCATTGAAAACAGATGGTGATTTATTTGATTCTATAGATAAATTTAGAGAATTAATAGAAGAGCAAACTCTATCAAGAATTTGCACAAATATTCAGAAAGCAGATTATTCTTGCAAACTTGTTATCGAAGGGATAGATATTGAAATTAATATGAGTGTGTTAAATTACTTATAGTTGTTTAGGTGTGCTACTGTTAAAATGATTATAATAGATTCCTGCGAAAGCAGGTATCTTTTTTCTTATACAGAACGATTTTTCTCTCTCATAATTCGTGACTGCTCTCTATTCCAATCTTTCGTTTTTATGCATTCTCTTTTATCATGTAGCTTTTTGCCTTTCGCAAGTCCAAGTTCAATTTTAACAAGATTTTTATGATTAAAATACATACTTAGAGCTATCAAAGTATAGCCTTTCATTTTAATTTTTCCAATTAACTTTCTTGATTCCTTCTTATGTAGCAAAAGTTTTCTTGGCCTTCTGGTAGACTGCATGCAAAATTTATTTGCTTTATCATATTCAGCAATAAATAGGCCGAATATATAAATATCATTTCTCATTACATCTGCGTGACTATCTTCGATATTACAAGCCTTAAGCCTTATGGATTTGACTTCAGGGCCTGTGAGAACTATTCCAGCTTCTATTCTTTCTTCTATAAAGAAATTAAATGTAGCTCTTCTATTCGTAGAAATAATTTTTTTGAATTTTTCTTCCATTATAATTGAATTTCTTTAGATAGTTTATCCACAGTTTTTATGATGTTATTTTTTAGATTTTCATCAACCATTTCGTATAATGGAGATCTTACTTCGGCACTGCACAACTTCATATAAGAAGCTGCAAATTTTATGGCAATAGGATTTGTGTCAACAAATATAGCATTACAAAGCTCGATAAGTTTAGATTGTAATTGTAGTGCTTCAGAAAAATTTTCTTTTGCTAAAAAATCCTGTAGTTGTTTGCAAGCATTTGGTGCAATATTGGATATAACTGAGCTACAACCAACCCCGCCGTGAGAATTATAAGCTACACAATTAGTATCTTCACCAGTGAATAAGCTAAAGCCTTTTGAGACTTTATTAAATATTCTTAAAGGTCGTTCAATATCTGAGCCAGAATCTTTTAATGCTAAAATTCTAGGTAATTTTGATAATTCTATAATAGTTTCATCTGTGAAATCAATACAGGTTCGTGCTGGTACAGTATATAGCATAATAGGAGTAGTTGTTGCATTATGTATAGCTTCGAAGTATTTTACAATACCTCGTTGAGGAGGGCGGTTATAGAATGGCATGACACACATAATCCCATCTACATTATACTTTTCCGTTATTTTCGCAATTTCTATGGCTTTTAATGTAGTATTTGATGATACTCCTGCAATCAATTTTGTTTTACCGCCTATAAACTCTGAAGATATTTTCAATAATTCCTTGTATTCCTCCGTATTTAACATAGAGCCTTCACCCGTAGAACCTGCTATAATAATTCCATCAACTTGAGCTTGTATTTGCCTATTTAAAAGCGATTTAAATGATTGTAAATCAAGAGAACCATCTTTAAATGGTGTTATCAAAGCTGTGTATATACCTTTAAAAAACTTCGTCATTTATTTGCCATTTACTAAATCTAAATATTTGGATTTTAAGGTATCATATAAATTATGAGTACAAAATGATATTTTTCTATCATTATATGTAATTGAACCAACATCTTTAAGTCCAATAGCTGTGCCAGTTATAAAGCATGCTTCGAATGAATGCATATCCTCAGTTGTAATATCAGCTTCATATACTTCTACACACAAGCTTTCTGCAATACTTATAATTGTTTGTCGAGTTATACCATTTAGACAGAAACTGATTTGTGGTGTAAATAATTTATTTTGTTTGATAAAGAAAATATTGGATGTTGTACATTCAGCTATATTTCCATATGGATCAAGGAGTAGAGCATCCTCATACCCTTTTTCATTTGCTTCCATAATTGAAATTACAAACATTGCATATTGTGAAGAAGATTTACACTGAATAGGATAAGAATCTTCAGAATGTTTTCTCCATCTGCTAACCATAAGATGCATAGGGTTTGAATTTGGTTTTCTTCTGGGTTCCCACGCTGCTATCATTACATTTATATGTGTACCGACAGGTCTTACCATTAAAGCTTCTGTTGATCTCCATACTAATGGCCTGATATATGCGTTTTGGAAATTATTTTTGGAAAGTAGTTCTTTACTTGCTTGAATTATTTCGTCTTTTGAATATGGAATTTCTAATTTTAGAAGTTCTGCTGACCTAAAAAGTCTGTCAGTATGGTCATGAATACGAAAAATTTTTCCATTAAATGCCTTTTCTCCTTCAAAAACGCTACCAGAATAGTGTAGACTATGTGTGAGTATATGGATTTTGGCATTTTTCCACTCTACAAATTTGCCATTAAGCCATATATATCCATAGCTATTTTCAAGGAGAGATGAGCTTGTATTTAACATAATTTTACCATAATACCCATGGAAAGAGGAAATAATGAATGTAGATAAACCCAAGGTTTTAATAGTGGATGATGATAGCAGAATACTCGAACTTTTAAAGGAATTTTTTGCTAGAAATGGCTTTGAATCATACTCAGCTATTGATGCAAATGAAGCATATGAAATCTTAGGTAATAAAAAAGTAGATATAATGATTCTTGATGTAATGCTTCCAGGGCTCACAGGGTTTGAATTTGCAAAAAAAATAAAAGAACAAAGTAAAAATACACCGATAATTTTGCTTACAGCACTGAGTGAACCAGATAATAGAGTAAAAGGACTTGAATCAGGAGCTGATGATTATGTGACAAAACCTTTCGATCCGAGAGAACTTATCTTACGAGTACGTAATTTGCTTGATTTGTATAATATTAATACTCAAGCTCAAAAGGAACCTACTGTGGATGTGGTAGAATTTGGGAAATGTACTTATAGTTTTGCACAAAAACTCCTCAAAATTAATGGTGAAGATGTTTTATTATCATCAACAGATCAAAAACTACTAGAATATTTTATGCAAAATAGAGGAAGAACACTAAGTAGAAATGAACTATCGAAGCTTATGGGAGGGCTTAGTGATAGATCTGTTGATGTTCAGATAGTTAGGCTTAGACAAAAAATCGAGAAAGATGCAAAACAACCAAAATTTTTGCAAACAATAAGACATGAGGGCTATGGATTATATATCTAAAATAGCAAAATTTCTTTTTCCGAAGAGCTTGATTGCGAGGTTTACTTTAATTATTTGTGTTCCGATGATTATGTGTCAATTCGTTGCTGTATATCTTTTTTATGAAAGACATTGGTATAATGTTAGTGTGCAGACTAGTAGAATGTTATCTAGCCAAATTGACCTTGTGGTAGGTGAATATTTTATCGGGGATATGACTAAAGTAGTAAAATATTCTCGATTATTTGGTTTTTCTTTTGAAGTAATAAATGAGCTTCCGAAACAAAATAATTTTTTTCAGAAAAATGAGCTTGATATATTACATTCTACTTTGACAAAAAATCTAAAGAGTTTTTTGTGTCTTAGCCAAAATAATAAACAAACTAAAATAAATGTTTTTTTATCGATTGGAGAAGGGAGAATACTAAAAGTTACAATACCATCTAAGCCTCTTGTAAATCCTACTTCAGAAATTTTTGTTTTTTGGATCATAGGAATTTCAATCATGTTTTTAATGATAGCTATGTTATTTGCTAAAAATCAGATTAGGTCGATACAGGAGCTTTCATATGCTGCTGATAATTTTGGAAAAGGTATTACAGATAGTATGAAATTTAAACCAAGCGGAGCCTCAGAGATAAGACAAGCGGGTATTGCATTTATTAAAATGCAGGAAAGAATAGAGCGTCAAGTGCAAAAAAGGTTACAAATGCTTGCGATGATTTCTCACGATTTACGAACTCCTTTGACTAGAATGTTATTGCAACTTGAACTTTTGCCTAAAAATTTAGAAAATAATTCTTTGAAGAATGATGTAGATAGTATGAAGCACATGATAGATAGTTACCTAGATTTTGCAAGAGGTGAGGAAGCAGAAAAAGCTGAAATAATTGAGCTAAACAAGTGGCTTGTGGAGTTTTTTGATCATTATAACTTTAAAAATACAAAACTGATTCAAAATGCAGAAAAAATTTATGTTGAGATCAAGCCCTTATCTTTTATGAGAGCCATTACAAACATAATTTCTAATGCAGAAAAATATGCAACTTATGCTGAATTTTCTTATACAGCAACAGAGGGCAATATTGTACTAATTCTTGAAGATAATGGTCCAGGAATAACTGACGAAGAAAAGCATTTAATTTTCAAAGCCTTTTATAGATCAGACAAAGCAAGAAGAATAGACAGATATGGGAGTGTAGGACTAGGATTATCTATTGCAAAAGAAATAATTCTTAGTTATAAGGGCGCTATAGTAGTACTTGATGGCAAGAAACTTGGTGGTGCTAAAATTGTAGTTACTATTCCAAGAAAGAAATAGGTGTTTATAATGAGTGATCTTCAGCATATAGCGATTACTATGGATGGAAATAGGAGATGGGCAAAAAGCAAAGGTCTCACAACGTTTGAAGGTCATAAAATAGGTGCAAAGAATGGATTTAAAATTGTTGAATCTGTAATAAAACTCAACGTAAAACATCTTACATTATATTGTTGCTCATATGAGAATTTATATAGATCTCAAATAGAAGTTGAAGGACTTAAACAATTACTAAACTATTACCTTACCGAAGAAATAAAACAGCTGCAGAAACTGGGTATTAAACTAAAATTTATTGGAGAAATCGAAAAATTCGGCACTTCTTTACATAAGGCAATGTTAGATGCAGAAGAAATATCTAAAGATAATGACAAAATAAATCTATATTTAGCTTTTGGGTATGGATCTAGAATGGAAATTGTTAAAGCAGCAAAAAAAATGGCTTCTTCAGGAATTGATATTTCTTCCATTAACGAAGCAGAGTTTTCAAAATTCATGTATGCGCCAAATATGCCAGAGGTAGATCTATTTATAAGGCCTGGAAATCAGTCTAGAGTTAGTAATTTTCTTCTATGGCAATCTGCTTACGCAGAATTATATTTTAGTAAAAAACTGTGGCCAGACTTTAATGAAGATGATTTAAGAGATGCTATAGAAGAATATAAGTATAGAGACAGGACATTTGGGTCTTAATTCAAAAAATTGAGTTATAATAAATGTTAAATAAAATGACATTCAATACCAAAAAAAATGATGTACTTAGGGTTACATCAGGAGTGGCACTCTTAGTGCTTATATCTTTGGCTATTTTAAAATCTCTGTTACTATCAGCTTTAATAATATTTTTAATTTTTATTGGAATGGTGAGGGAATGGTATTCGATTACAAGTTCATCACTGAGAGATTTCGCGATTGGTTTGTTTGTTATTTTTGTATCTATTTCTTCTATTTTTATTATAAGATTACTTGGAAACGGAAGTGAGATTCTTTTATGGTATATGGTAATAATAGGATCATATGACACTTTTGCAATGTATATTGGAAGATTCGTTGGTGGTGCTAAAATTGCTCCTAAAACTAGTCCTATGAAAACTTGGAGTGGTTTTTGGGGAGGGTTATATTTTGCCTGCTTGTTTTCAAGTATATTAATTATTATTTTGAACTCACAGGTTTTAGAACCCTTTATAAATTTTTCAGAATTTTATATATTCAAATCACATTTTTTCTTTCGCTTTGGCATTATTTTTCCTACAACTATTATTGTAGTTTTAGCTCATCTAGGTGATTATTTTGAATCTTATTTTAAGCGAAAATATAATGTTAAAGATAGTGGGTCTATTATACCAGGTCATGGCGGGGTATTAGATAGGTTTGACAGTATATTATTTTCTGCTCCCTTTTTGTTATTAATAACGTTATACTTAGATGGGTAATCTTAGACTTGGATTTATTGCTATTATACTTATAGGATTGTTGTCCTATTTTTCTTACCATACAATTTATGGAAATAATGGTATTGTATCAAAAAGAGAAAAAGAGAAAAATGTAATAAATCTAATTAATGATCTTGAACAAATTCGATCAACTAGAATTGAACTTGAACATAATGTAAAACTAATGAGACCTGATTCCTTAGATATTGATATGCTTGACCAGCAAGCTAGGGAAATACTTGGGGTTGTCAAAAAAGAAGAAGAAGTGCATATACGTAAAGAATAGACTATTTTAAGAGGAAATATAATGAAATCAAAACTATATTTTGGTGATTTACCTGATAATCTTATTTTAGAAGGAGATATAGCAATTGATACAGAGACTATGGGATTAAATCTCCATCGTGATAGATTATGTGTAGTTCAATTGTCAAATGGTGATGGCATAGCGCACTTAGTAAAATTTCGCGATCAAGATTATTCGGCTCCTAACCTAAAGAAAATTTTAATAGATAAATCAACTGTAAAAATTTTTCATTTCGCACGTTTTGATGTAGCTGCAATTAAGAAATATTTAGACATAAATGTTGAAAATATTTTTTGTACAAAAATATCATCAAAGTTAGTGAGAACATACACAGAGTACCATGGTTTGAAAGATTTGTGTAGAGATCTTTTGGGGATTCAACTTTCAAAACAATATCAACAAACTTACTGGGGGAATGAAGAACTTACACAAGAGCAGATAGATTATGCTGGTAGTGATGTACATCATCTTCATAGACTTAGAGAAATTTTAACGAAAATGTTGTTAAATGAAAATAAAATGTGGTTTGCTGAAAATATGTTTAAGTTTCTACCAGTTCGAGTTGAGCTTGATCTTGCTGGATGGAATGAAATAGATCTTTTTGCTCATTGAGTTCATAGTATGTCAGATTATGTAAATTATGCGCAAGAAGCGCTCAGCAAAGAAATAGAAGGGTTAAAAGCGTTGCATGGGAACTTGCCCGCTGATTTTGATAATGTAGCTGAAGCTATTTTCAAATGTAAGGGTAGACTCATTGTTTCAGGAATAGGCAAAAGTGGATATATAGGTCAAAAAATTTCGTCTAGCTTAGCTTCTACTGGTACAAGATCTTTTTATATTCATCCTGCGGAAGCAAGTCATGGAGATCTTGGGATGATAGGAGAGGAAGATATAGTATTACTTCTTTCAAACTCTGGAGAGACTAAAGAATTGCTTGACATAATAAGTTACTGCAAAAGATTTAGTATAATTATTATTGGAATGACTATGCAAATAGACTCAATTTTAGCAAAAAATAGTACTTATTTGCTTAACATACCATTTGCAGAAGAAGCATCCTGTATAGATGCGCCAACAACTTCAAGCACAATGATGCTAGTTCTTGGTGATGCTCTTGTTGTTGCTTTGCATAAACACAGAGGTTTTTCTAAGGATGATTATGCGGTGTTTCATCCAGGAGGGAAAATTGGTGCAGGTTTGCTAAAAGTGGAAGAATTAATGCATGCTGGTCTTCAAGTGCCTTTTGTAAAAGAGAATGCGTCAGTTCATAGTGCCATAGTCGAAATGAGTAGCAAAGGTTTTGGATGTACTGCAATTATTAACCATAACGACGATATCATAGGTATTATAACAGATGGGGATTTAAGACGTCATATGGGTGTGGATATAAATAGTGAAATTGCTAAGAATATAATGACAGTAAATCCAATTAAAATATCACGTTCTATGTTTGCTGGAGAAGCCCTAAGCATAATGAGTAAGAAAAATATCACATCATTATTAGTGACAGATAATGGTAAAATAGAGGGAATATTACATATACATGATCTTTTGCGAGCAGGTGTAAAATAGAGTAATAGTGAATTATAGCTACGAGGTGAGGGCATTTTAGACAGAAATGAGAGGTACCTGAGACACAATGCTTCTTGGTGCATCGGAATTACCACCTGTTTATGTTGTAGATGAAGTTCGTTTTGCAGCAGAGACTATAGAGCGAAATTTGTGGTATGATCATGAATTGCTACGTAGCAGCATTTTAGAGGTACACACTCATAAATGGAGATAATGCTAGTTGCCAGTAATCCCATAGAATTGGATGAAGCTATTGATGCATCAAAAGTCAAACTTCTATTTTTGAATCATACGATATAGTATGATTGCAAGTGTTGAGTGCAACTTTGACAATATTTTATTATGACTCTGCCTAAGAAAAATCGTTTTTTACTATGATATTGAGCATCCTAACATACTTAGGCATGATTCACTAGCTAAAGGAGATTCCGCATCTTCCACAGGTGGGGGTGCATTTTCGCTGTGAACAATAACCTCTGCTTCATCTGGTGATGGAGGCAATAATACCAAAAGTTTATATGCATAGTTATCGGACGCCTCTACTACTTCTTCTAAATTATCATCTGTGATGATGGATGATAGATCTTGTGGTAGAAGAGTAAGTGTTTTATCAATCAACTCGAACTTATAATCACCACTAGCGCGTATTAAGAAGTGTATATTTCCGTGGGTTACTAGAGAAAGTAGCTGTTCACGAGGTAATTCAAATAGTTTCTCAATTAAGGTATAGCTTAAAACAGAAGAGTGCTGAAATACCTTTACTATATTGCTTTCGTCCAATTCACTTTCAGGCGATACAAATAGCTGATTAATAAAAGCTATTTGATCAGAAAGAGGTAATGATTGAAATGCTAATTGACCCACTTCATCATCTAGCCACCTAATGCTTGGCTCTTCCATGGTCACAAGCTTTTTAGCATTATAAGTTAGCGAGCCTTCTTCGTCTTCTAAGAATTCGTATTCGTGATAAGAGAATGCTGGTAGCGGCTCTGGCTCAGGATTCGGGGTTAAGTATTTGTTTAGATAATCCCATAAAAGCTCATCTAATCCCCGGCCTACCCCGCCACATTTTTGATTACCTAAAATATTCTGGGCTATGTGCTGTGTAAACCATGGCAATATTTCTATCGCGAATTTATCTTGAGGGTAGGAGTGGATCATGGTTTTGAGCCAAGATTCTTTTATTAAAGAATCCACAGCATCCTGCGGGAGTTTATCTCCTATACTAAGATTATATTCGTGCCATTTATCTATATATAATCTACTATATAACACTTTCTCTTTGATAAGCTCTGCTGACATAGCTTCTTTTATAGAGGTGAAATTACTCTCACCACCTTTAGGGTATGGTAGCATATCATTATGATATGTATTGTCGATCAGTTTGTGTGTAGCCTCGTGGATTAGAGTATCAAGACCACGAACTGCGTCATTGGGCTTATTGGCAATACCAATTATGGGATTTAAAAAACAACCAACCACCCCGCTGGTACTGATTTTAATATATTCGCTATTTGTAACAAAAATATCTCCGCTTTCTTCTACTGCGTTTCGTAAAATCGTTGTTAAACTTGGAGATGCGGGAATGATTTTGTTTAATCCACCGATCCAGCTATTTGCAAAACTTCTTCCAGCTTCGGGGCTTTCTACTTGAATATAAGTCTTTGATAGTAGCTGCACTACTAATGGATGGAGAGCTTCGAGGCAGTCGGGCTCTATAAAGTCTATTAAAGACGTAGATAGTTTTAAAAAGATTAAGTCCTTAGCGTAACTAAAATCCAAGTCTTTGGTTACTTCCATAGATAGCTTGATATCCTTACTTTCGAATTTGTCCAAAAGTTGTTGAATGGTTGTCGTAGGGAGATAACTTGGTTTCTGTATCCAAGCAAATATCTCTTTCATATTTGAGGGAGTGAGAATGTTCTCTACTACTTCTTTAGAAAAATTTAACAATTTATGGATGAATACTAGCTTTTCGTCGCTCATACTAAATAAGGGTGTCATATTATCACGTGTAATAATAGACTCCAATTGCTTGGAAGGTAGTTCTAATAGTGTATGAAAAAATAATGATTTATATACATCAGATTCTGTGGCAATCCTTAGTACATTATCTGGCCTGAGGGCAATTCCAGGATCTGATGCTTGTTCTGGAAAAGATTTGAGTAATTTAATAGCAAAATATCCTTTAAGATTACCCGAAGCCTCAAACAAACTCATTCTATGAGCTGCAATGAGGGGCTGAATTATATCTTTTGGAAGGGAGAATAAGTTATCAATAAGCTCCACCATATGTCTAGGCTCAATATTTCTAAGTAATCCTAGTACATTGTCTGTGTTTAGGACATGCAATAATATTGCCTGATCTAGCTTAAATAGGGAATTAATAAAACTATATTCCCCGATATGGCCAAGAGTCTGTATCAATTCTATGGTATGAGTAGATAGTATGTCCACCAAGCGTTCTTGCGGTAGTAAAAAAAATCCATCAACTATGTAAGACTGCAGTTTATCGTCCCCTGATGCTTCTTTGAGCAGCCCTATCAACTCATCATTACTAAGCTCTGGCAAAAAATTTTGTATTCCGAAGGTATAGCCAGAGTTCTTTTCTAGTAATTTACTGAGTATAGGCGTTGGCTTACTCATCACAGCTTCTTCTTCGCTACCAAGTTTTGATATAATATACAATGATTTAAATTACTTGTACATTATATTATAAGTACTAATAATTAACAATAAATAATTAGCAATAGTTTAGAATTTGATAGAATGATCTAAATCCATCCTAGTGTGGAATTAAACAAGTAACTTTAGCTAGTTTTGGTGGTTTAGGTATAACCTCTGCGATATTTACTTTTTTATCTTTACATCAAGTATTCATTTCCTGAATTTGCAATATAGAATTTTTAACCCCGAGTTAGGATAAGCCGTGAGTGGATGGGGGCAGAGAAATAGGTTGAGGAGTTATTGTTCCTTGGGTTATTGTGAGAAAGCCTATATTACACAAGGTCTAATAGCTCCTCAATATATTTCTCTAATCACACAATTCACTATCTTTCCATAAACTGGGTTTATTATAACTGGGATAGAGCTCATAGTTCATTAGGTGGTAAAACTCCTAATGAAAAATACATGGAGCTAGTGTTTCAAACGCCACTACATGAGGAGGTGAGTGAAAAATATGATCTCTCTAAAGAGAATATCTTAGTTCAAGGGTACAATAAGAATTGCGTAGCAAAAATGCTCAAACAACCTCTAAATGAGGTATAGAAAATCAGAAGTAATTTTAGCGAGCTCACCAGCGTGATTAAGGCGCGCTTGCTCGCTAAAATTACTTCTTACCAAACAAATATATTACAATGAAATGAAAATTGAAACGATGTCTACGAATCTCACATCTAAATTTTTTCTTTAATACGAGCAGCTTTACCGCTAAGCGCGCGCAAATAATATAGTTTATTTCTATTTACAATGCCTTTTCTAACAACTTCAATACTATGTAAAATTGGTGAATAAATGAAAAATTTTCTTTCCACTCCTTCTCCATGACTTATTTTACGAAGTACAAATGACGAATTAACGCCAGCGTTTCTTCTTGCAATTACCACACCTTCAAATGCTTGCAAGCGCTCTGTTGTTCCCTCTGTTATCTTTACTTGAACTTTCAGAGTATCTCCAACTCTAAATTCAGGTATTACTTTATTTTGGTTCAGTCTTGTAATTTGTTCTTGTTCAAATGCATCAATTGCGTTCATATTTGTACCCTATTTTATTGCGTACTACTTAAGTTTTTATTTTTTACAAACAAATCAGGACGTTTTTTTATCGTAATTTCTTTGGCTTTTTCAAAGCGCCAATCCTTTATTTGTTTGTGATTCCCACAGAGCAGTACTTTTGGTACAGTTCTATCACGCCATGTCTCTGGCCTTGTATATTGAGGATATTCTAAAAGTGTACCAATATTTCCAAAATTGTTAAAAGATTCTTCTATTAAAGTATCTTGATTAGCCAAAATTCCAGGAATCAAACGTATAGTCGAGTCCAATATAGCAAGTGCTGCAATTTCACCACCTGATAGTACAAAATCTCCTAAGCTAATCTCACGCGCATTATACTCTTCAATTATCCTTTCGTCAATCCCTTCGAATCGTCCGCAGATAATAATAATTTCAGAAAAGTTAGAAAATTCTCTAGCATGGTCTTGTGAAAATTTTTCTCCTTTAGGAGAAGTATAAAAAATTATAGGAGATATCATATCTAATTTAGCAGATTCAATGGCTTCTCCAAGAATATCAGGGCGCATTACCATACCATTGCCTCCGCCAAATGGTTTATCATCAACTGTCTTATGTTTTGTTAATCCAAAATCCTTGATATTAATTATTTCAAGAGACCAAATATTGTTTTTTAGCCCAGATCCTACAAGAGAACATCCCAATGGTCCAGGGAAAATTTCTGGAAATAAAGTGAGTATTTTGATTTTTAAAGAAGGTTTTTTCATTATAGGTTTTTCAGTTGCGTTGTAAAAGATTGCAGTAGCAAAGATTCACCCGTTGCTCTTAGTTTTATATACAAATTAAATGGCTATATCGCAAACTTTAAATTATTCGACTATAAAGTTTAGCGGGTTTAAACGTC
>JABDAD010000026.1 GCA_013289335.1 Alphaproteobacteria bacterium
ATAAATCCAACTGCGCTTAAACAACTTGCCAATATAATTGCTTGTTTTGTTGTAATTTCTCCAGTAGCTAATGGTCTGGTTTTTGTTCTAGCAACTTTTCCATCAAATTCTTTATCAAACATATCGTTTATTATGCATCCTGTGGACCTCATAATGAAGCTTCCGAATAAGAATAACGCTAGTAAGCCAAAGTCTATTTCTCTCTCGCAGTTTAAAGCTATGCCAAATGCGCATGGAAGAAATAGTAAAATTGTACCTGTAGGTTTATCCCACCTGATTAAGTCAAGAATAAGTTGCAGTTTCATTTTTAATTTTTTCTCTTTAATTTCCTAGTATCTTGATAGAAAAATTCTAAAAATACAAATAGAAAATCGTATAATGCTATGATATCATTCGCGGTTTGATATTTTAAGAAACTAGAGATTATAATGAAAGAACTAACTCACGCCTACGATTTTGTAGAATCAGAAAAAAAATGGCAACATTTTTGGGATAAAAAGAAAGTTTATAAATGGGACCCTAAGGAATCTAGATCAAATAGCTTTGTGGTGGATACACCGCCTCCTGGGGTTTCTGGACAACTTCATATGGGACATATTTTTAGCTATACACATACTGATTATATAGTAAGATTTCAAAGAATGAAGGGTAAAAATATTTTTTATCCTATGGGCTATGATGATAATGGTTTACCGACTGAAAGGCTTGTAGAAAAGCAAAAAAATATTAAGGCTGTAAATACTGAGCGATTTGAATTTATTCAAATGTGCTCAGAGACCATAGAGTTTGAAGAACAAAAGCTTCATGATCTTTTTTATTCAATGGCTTTATCGGTTGATTGGGACCTAACTTACCAGTCTATTAGTCCAAAATCTTGTCAAATTTCTCAGCTTTCATTTTTAGATTTGGTAAAAAAAGGAGAAATTTATAGAGCTGAACAACCAATTTTATGGGATCCAGTTGATCAAACAGCTCTTTCGCAAGCTGATATTGAAGATAAAGAAAAAGCTTCGGAGATGCATGATATTGTGTTCAAAACTGAAAATGGCATGGATTTAGTTATTTCAACCACAAGGCCGGAATTATTAGCTGCATGTGTAGCAGTTTTTTATAATCCCAATGATTCACGATATTCTCATTTAAAGGATAAATTTGCTATTTCTCCGTTATTTGAAGCAAGAGTACCTATTATTGCTGATGAGTTAGTTTTACAAGATAAAGGCACAGGTTTAGTCATGTGTTGTACTTTTGGTGATACGACAGATATTGTTTGGTGGCAAAAACATAAACTTCCTATAAAAATTATTCTAAATAAGCAAGGTAGGATAAAAAATTGTACTGTATTTGACACAAAAGAAGCAAATGAAATATTTGCCTCAATCATAGGATTAAATGTTGGTCAAGCAAGAAATAAAATCATAGAATTTCTAACAGCAAAAGGTTTTATACTCAAATCTGTGAGTTTAACTCATACAGTGAAATGTGCTGAACGTTCAGGAGCACCTCTTGAAATTATAACAGCTTCTCAATGGTTTGTACGAGCAGTGGAGCACAAGCAAGATCTACTCAAAAAGTCATCGGAGATAAATTGGTACCCGTATACTATGAAAATTAAATTGGATAATTGGATTAATGCAATTAGCTGGGATTGGTGTATCAGTAGACAGAGATTTTTTGGAATCCCATTTCCAGTTTGGTATTCCAAGAGAAAAGGAGAAGAAGGAAAAATTCTTTTTGCAACAAATGATCAGCTTCCAGTTGATCCAATTAAAGATTTGCCACTAGGTTACTCAAGAGATGAAGTGATAGCCGATATGGATGTTATGGATACTTGGGCAACTAGTGCAGTATCTCCTCAGCTTTCAAGTCTTGCAATAAATGAAAATTTTTTCATAGATTATGAACGACATAAAAGTCTTTTTCCTTTTGATCTTAGGCCACAAGCGCATGAGATTCTGCGTACTTGGGCATTCTACACAATTTTAAAATCTTATTTACATGAAAATAAATTGCCTTGGAAAAATATTATGATTAGTGGATGGTGTTTAGCAGAAGATAAAACTAAAATGTCAAAATCTAAAGGTAATAGTGTTTCCCCCATAGATCTAATTGAAAATTATGGAGCAGATGCCATAAGGTACTGGGCATCGACATCAAGACTTGGAGTTGATACGGCATTTTCTGAAGATATGCTAAAGATTGGCAAAAAGCTTATGAATAAAATTTGGAATGCTTCAAAATTTGTATCATCTCATTTTTCTAAAATAGATTTATCGAAAATCTCAACATTTGAGGAAGCTATAGAAAATAAAATTATATTCCATGATGTAGATCTTTGGATAATTGGAAAATTGAGGAATACAGTGGATCTTGCTACAAGGAATTTAGAAATTTATGAGTATGCGGTGGCTAGAGAATTTGTTGAGAACTTTTTTTGGAAAGATTTTTGCGACAACTATTTAGAAATATCAAAATCAAGATGCTACAATGAAGATGGATCAGATGATAAAGGACAAAAAAGTGCAATTCTGACTCTATATTATATACTCCAAATTTTATTAAAGCTTTTTTCAATATATATGCCGCATATTACAGAAGAAATTTACCAGTCTTTATATGATATAGGTAACTCCATACATTCAAGAGGCAATTGGCCTGTTATGAATATGAACATTGATACTAAAGCTATTAAATTTGGCAGTAATCTTGTTGCAGTTCTTGATATGGTAAGAAAAATCAAAACAGCAAAAAATCTGTCTATGAAAGCATCAATCAAAAAATTATATGTACTTTCTTCTATGAATTTTACCGATTTGATTCTTGCAGATATGAAAAATGTTACAAATTCTGAAAAAATTCTTATGGTAGATAAATTTGAGGATAATTCTGAATTAATTAGTGATGAAAATGGTAATTCAATAGTTGTTCAGTGGATATAATAATTATAAAAGAAGACTATAGATTTTCTCATATCTATTTTATATGCTTTTCTCTTGTAAGGATTATGAATGTAAATGAAAGTTGGACGTAGGATATATAGTGATAATAAGTATGTGAATCTTCCTATGAGAAGGAAGATAAGTATATATATCGGCAGATTTTTTCTTTTTGTAAAACTTTTGGTGCTGTCTATTTTCGCATATATAATAATCGCGAAGCAATTTTCTACATATATTTTTGATGTTAGGAAAAAACTAAGCGAGTTCCTAGCTGATTATGGATTTGCATTAGAGAACGTTGTCATTGCTGGGCAAAAAAATATCCCGACCTCAGAAGTTATAGATTCATTAAATGCAGATATTGGGACACCAATTTTTTCTATTGATTTGGACAAGAGTTTAGAAAAACTTGCAAATAATGGTTGGGTTAAGTCGGCAATTATTCAAAGAAAATTACCAGATACTATAATTGTAAATTTATCAGAAAGAATTCCAGTAGCTTTGTGGCAAATCAATAAGGGGTTGTTTGTTATAGATGGTGACGGTGATATTATAAAAAATTGCCCTATAGAAAAATTTGATAAGCTAATTCATTTGATAGGAGATGATGCAAATATTCATGCAGCAGAACTTATCGAAAATTTAAAAGCAAATCATGAACTCGCAAGTAAGGTCATATATGCGGTGAGATTTGGACAACGTAGATGGGATCTAAATTTACAAGAAAATATAATAGTAAAAATGCCTCAGTATGAGTTCAAACAAGCATATCTATACTTAATTGATCAGCAAAAACAAGGAAAGCTTTTTGGAAATAACATTAAATCAATAGATCTTAGGGTGAAGAATAAATTCTATGTAGAAAAAAAACCTAAGATCTCTAATAACTAAGAAACTTAACTATATAGTCATTTAATTTGTATGAGACTAGGAACATTGAAAAGAAGCTATTCTCGTCATCTCTACGAAAGTAGGGATCTCTTTTTTTTAGAATAGATCCCGCATAAATGCGGGATGACTGAGAGAAACAATAAAACCACGTGTCAAAGTAAGTTACTATATTTATCTAAAACGTACCCTTCCTCTAGTAGTTGCGCTTGCCACTACCTCTACGCCTTCACTCGAAGCAGCTCCGTGGACTAAAGCTTCGACAGCTTTTGGTGCTGTTCTTAATATAGATTTGAACTTGCTTTTTTCACTGCTAGCTACAGTAGCAGGTAATGCGGTTGCTCCAAATGGGATATGAGTATGTTCATAATCTGTTGCCATTTCCTTTATAGTATGATCTCTATAGAAATATTTTTCTCTTTTGTGTACATCTTGAGCTGCCCAATATTCTCTCGTTCTTTGACTCCTCATATTCTTGTCTATTGTATTAGTTAGAATTGATATTACATCCTTGTCTAAACTAGTGTCTGATTCTATATGTTTTCTAATTTCGATTAAATCATCTGTATGAATAGGTTTGGTTTCATAACCTGCTGACGGACGGATAGATGTGTAGGTAGCTATCAAATATGTTAAAGCGTCCCAGTGACCACCATCGTCTCCATCATAATCAATTTTAACACCTTTACCTTCTTCTGCTAATTTTTGAATTTTGCGAGTGTCGCTATAGTGTATTCTCTCTTCCTCTGTTTTTGACTTATATTTAATCCTCTGTTTTTTTGCTGCATCCATATTACTATCTATGATATCGACCAAATAGTTTCTAATCGGGTCGTCAGTACTTCTTGTTTTCTCTATATGCCGTTTTATTATCATTAGGTCTTCCAAAGCAATGGGCTTATCAAGATGTTTATAAAAATCTTTATGAAAAAATGCATTTTCTTCGTGGTGCGCTGCATAAGGTGTGTCTGGAGGTAGCGCGTCATATGTGTGTAATAAATATTTTAACGCATCGTAAGTTTCAAAGTTAAAATGTCCATCTTTTTCCCTTTCAAGTATAAAAGAGCCTCCAGCTTCTGCAACATCTGCAACTGCCGAAAGTACTGCTGTCTCTGCTTCGGGGCCAGAGCCGTCAACATATTTAATCACAGGGAGTGCTTCCGTTTTTTCTGTGTTCTGATCTGGTATTTCCCGTGGTGTTGGCATCCTAGCTCTGTGGTGTGCTATCGCTTCATTAACTTTAGGGCTAAAAAGAGTATCAAATCCGTGTATTCCCCCTTGTCCTCTTGTAGCTTTTAGTTCTTCTTCAAATTCAGGAAAGAATTTATCACTTGCTGATGCAAGTAATGCAGATTCTAAGGCAGATACAGTATCATAATCTTTACCAAGCTTAGTCTTTTCTTTGCCTGTCATCAATCGAATTTCATGACTAAGTACTTCAGTTCTATAGCTTTTAAGTATTTTCCAAGCTTCTTTATTAAGAGTATATGCGCATCTGACAGAAGCTTTTTCACCGTGGTCTTCAGTTACTTCATCTAGAACATTCTGTAATTCTGGTCCAAGTACTTTTGCTAATTTCGTAAAATCTTTTCTAAGTTCAGATAGAGCATTAACCTTTTCTCCAATAATAACTGCCAATACATCAACATCTCGCAAATCTGGTCGTGAAATGTTACTTAAATGATCAGTATTCGATGTGTTGATAGCATCTATACGGTGTGCAATATTTTCAGATAATTCCATTAACTCTCCTTCATATGGGATGCCTCTTGCTACGAAAAGCTCTTGTAGTCTCTGAGATATCATTTCTTGATATGGAGTTTTAGGTTTTTCACGCGTTTCTGGTGTGTCAGGAGCTTTGCTCATAAGGTACCCTATTGTTTATGTGTTCTATAGGATAGGCTACCAGCTATTTATGGCACATAAAGTTTTAAGACAATTTAAGCAATAAAAGAATTTTCTTTTGTGATTTTTCGGTCTCTTTTTGAAAGATTAAAGACGTTTAAGTGCCGTTTCGAGAATAAGGCTTGCTGCTATAGAGTCGTCCATTTCATTTCTTTGTTTTCTATTATATCCAGCATACATTAATAAGCTATTCGCAGCTTTTGATGTTCTTCTTTCATCCTGTAGATAAATTGGTATTTGTGTATTTTGAGCTAGTTTTTCAGCAAATTTTTTAACTTTATTAGCGCTTTCACCATATGATCCGTCCATGTTGACAGGTATGCCAAGCACAAATCCAGATACATTATGTTTTTGTATAAATTCTTGTAATTTGTTGAAAACATTATTTTTTGAATTTTCAATAATTGCAAGAGGGAGAGCAATAGTTCTTGATGGTGATGATAATGCAAGACCTATTTTTTTCTCTCCGTAATCAATACCAATCAATATTGAAGTCTCATCAATATATTTGCGATATTCATTAATATTTTCTGTTATAGTACTCACTTTGGAATATTTTTATCTTGATCTTCGTCTTTTAAATTATCCTTAAAAGATTTAAGGCCTTTTGCAAGATCTGCCATTATTTGAGGCATTTTTCCAGCTCCAAATAGTAAAAATACTATTATCAAAATTACAATGAGATGACTCATACTTAAACCCATAATATTAACCTATTTATTATTTAATTACTTACTAGTTGCTTTATAATGGAATATTGTGTATATAGTATAGCACAATTATTCAGGTAACTAAATATGTCAAATAAAAATTGTAAAGTTTGGTTGTATGCTGTTGCAGCGATTGTTGCAGTGGGCTTGATCATTTATAATAATATGTCTCGTGATGAAGGCGTAGTTAAGTCAGATAAAAATGAAACTAGGACTGAGGAGACACAAATTTTACCATCATCGGATGAAAAGTCTATAGAAGGAAAAACTTCTTCAGAAGCTGCTGCAGAACAAAAAGTTTATGGCGACTGGAAATTAGCATGTCAAAAATCTGAGAGTGCGAAGAAAGAAGTTTGCGCATTGCAGCAAAATATTACTGTAAAGCAAGATGAGAAACAAGTGCCTGTAGCGGCTTACGAATTTACATATACAGATAAAAAAGATCTTAAGATGATTCAAGTATTACCTCAAGGCGTGCTTCTTCAGCCAGGAACATCTTTGATTGTAGGAGAAAAAGTAATAGCAAATGCAAAATTTACTGTGTGTCAAAATGGTGGATGTATTGCTGTTGCTGATATTGCAAAAGAAGATTTAAAGCTTATTTTGTCAAAAGATTCAGTAGCTCTTGGGATGTTTAATAGTGAAGGAAAACAAACTGATCTATTAGTTTCTACTAAGGGGCTTAAAGAGGGCCTAGAGGCTTTAAAAGATAAATAAAATACCAATTTTATTTTAATATTATCAAGAGGATTTAGCGAGGTTAGGATTTGCGCACGTATAGTACGCTTGCGCCAGCCTCACTCTAAAATTGGTATAATTTTATCAGTATAGTCAATTACTTTGAATGTAGGGACTTGGGTGTTTTGTTTACCTATATTATGTTGCTCCTGTCCCTATTCCAAATTGAACAATTATACTTATTACGTCATTTCTGCGAAAGCAGAGATCTCTTTTCTTAAAACTGGATACCGTATTAAATGTGTGATGATTGAGAGAGATACAACAGCTTCGAAACAGGATAAATTACTCTTACCTTCTATAAATCATGACTTAGTCTGTTCTGAATTTATATTTGAAATATTAAACATCTTTCGATATTAGCTAAATCTTTTACTATATTACGATTTTGCCATCCATTATTTTCAAAAATATTACATATTTTACTAGCTTGCTTATATCCACATTCTAAAATAATTACTCCATTGAATCTCAAGAAATTCTTAGCTTCATTTGCTATCATTTCGTACATTTTTAGACCATTATCTTCTGCAAATAGTGCTTTATGAGGTTCAAAATTTACTACCTCTCTTGACATAGAATAGATTTCTGATTGAGAAATATATGGTGGATTACAGGTTATTAAATCAAATTTTTTATTACCTATAGAAGAAAACAAATTGGATTCTAGAAAACTAATAGATTCATTAGTTCCCAGTTTGATAGAATTTTGTTTTGCTATTTCTAGTGCATTATGGCAAATATCAGTTGCCAAGATTTTAGCACCCTCCACCACAGTTGCAATTGAGATAGCAATACACCCGCTACCTGTGCATAAATCTAGCATTTCTGGATTTTCTCGTTTTTTTAAAAAAGAAATTGCTTCATCTACAATTAGTTCTGTTTCTGGTCTTGGTATAAGAACATGTTTATTTACTTCAAAAATATGTCCGTAAAATTCTTTTATTCCTAAAATATAAGCTATAGGTTCTCCAGCTAGTCTTCTTTTGCATAATTCATCAAATAAATTTTCTTGTTCATATGTAAGATTGTTTTTGGAAGAAATAATTAATTCTTCGAGGCTCATATTCAAGATTTGTTGTAAAAGAAGACGAGATTCATTAGGAGAGAGTAATTGCGTAGAATAGATAATGTCGTTAATAGTGCTCATATTAATAGAATTTTTGATTATCATATGACGTTATATTTGCTCTTTCGTGCAAAATCTTTAGCATATTACTATTATTACCAATGAAAAATAAGAGTTTTTCTTTATGAAAGTTCTGAGGTTCATTATAAATATGATTTGGCCATTTAGATTTTTTTTTATAGGGCCATTCATTATGGTTTTTATTTATTCTCTTGATCTTTCATTTCGGCCATATCTTACAAAATTGATGATAGATAAGATTTCTACAAAGTCATCACCTGAATCATATTATGCTATATTAAATTTAACTATTATTTATATAATAATTTTATATTTAGTTCCTATAGGTTGGAGGATATATGATTGGTGTTGTTTAAAATATGAGCCTTCGTTAAAGAGCCATATAGCAAGGACAATGATAGATAAACTCACAGATCAAACTCATAATTTTTTTCATAAAAATTTTCCAGGTAGTATCGCAAATAAAGTAAATGACACAGTAAAATATGTGCCTCAACTCGTCACTCTTGCTCTTGATTCATTTATTATGAATTTTGTAAGCTTAATTGTTGCCATTTATGCTCTATGGAGTATACATTTCTGGTTTGCTATTGCTATGTCAGTTTGGGCTTGTCTTTTTATTTTTATGTCAATTTTTGTTGTGAGAAAATTTTCAGAGCTAGCATGCTTGAGCTCTGAGGCTTCTTCTAAAGTTGTTGGGAATATTGTTGACATACTTAGCAATATATTAAATGTTAGACTTTTTTGTAGTAAGAATTTTGAGTTGACTAAGCTTTCCAGTATTCAGGAAAAATATAGAAAAGCGATAAAAAGAAAAAGGATATTTTCTCTAAAATTTTATTTAACTCAAGGCGTGGTATTTGCCACCTATCAAGCCATGAGTGTAGTAATGCTTATTTATCTATACAGTATTTCAAAAGTTACGGTAGGAGATTTCGCTATGTTATTTTCAATAAATACTAGCATTGTTGTTGGTCTCTCTAATATGACGGAAAATATGAGATTATTTAGTGAGAACTGGGGAGCAGTAGGGCAGGCGTTAAAAATTCTTGAGGTGCAAAATATAGTAAGAGACCATAAAGATTCTCTGCCTCTTATAGTAAAAAATGGTAAAATAGAATTTAAGAATGTAAAATTTCACTATAAGGGGGACAATCCGTTGTTTCAGAAACTTTCTGTTACAATAAATTCTGGTGAAAAAGTTGGACTGGTTGGATATTCAGGAAGTGGCAAAACTAGTTTTGCTAATATGATTCTTAGATTATATGATCCTAACGTAGGGTCTGTATACATAGATGGGCAAGATATTCAACAAGTGACATTAGATTCTTTAAGAAAGTCTATTGCTGTAATTCCACAAGATACTTCATTATTCCATAGGAGTATTTTGGAAAATATACGTTATGGAAAAAGAGATGCTAGTGATGAAGAGGTTATAGATGCTGCAAAAAAAGCAAATGCTCATGATTTTATAATGTCTCTCCCTCAAGGTTATAATAGTCATGCAGGTGAGAGAGGAGTAAAAATTTCAACTGGACAAAGGCAGCGTATAGTTATAGCTAGAGCCATTCTTAAAAATGCTCCTATACTTATTTTTGATGAGGCAACAAGTAATCTTGATGCTATTACAGAAAATTTTATTCAAGAAAATTTGAAAAATATTATGAATGGCAGGACTTGCATAGTTATTGCGCATAAGCTTTCAACTCTTTGTAATATGGATAGAATACTGGTATTTGAGCATGGTAAAATAATTGAAGATGGTTCTCAATATGAACTATATGAAAAAGGCGGTGTGTTCAGGAGTCTTTGGGATGCTCAGTCCTTAGGTATTTTGCCAGAGACAAATCCTAATTTTGTGCAATAAAATGATTGCTCATTCCGTTATCTCCGCGAAAACAGTGATACGTTTTTTTAGATGAATCCCGCATTAAATGCATAGTTGTCCGAAGTTTGATTAAAAACTAAAGGATTCTTTAAAATCCGTGGGTCTATTGTGATAAAATAATATAATATCATAGGTAATTGCTCTTTTTAACTGCTCAACAAATCTTTTTTTTGCAAGTTTGAAGCTAGCAAGATTATTAGGTGTTTAGTCCCATATTGTAAGGACGATGATATTACAATATGGGACTAAATAGGTGTTTTTGATATTAAATCAGAAAAATTCGCCTTCATAATAGTCTCTATGTTTAAATATGAAACTATACTTACTATTTTGAATTTATCCACTTCGGACAGCTATGCATTTAATGTGGGATGACTGAGAGGAGCAACAACGTCCCATGTTCAAAGTAATTGACTTATAGTGTAATTTTTAGCTTATGAACTATAAAACTGGCGGAGAGAGAGGGATTCGAACCCCCGATACACTTGCGCGCATACACGCTTTCCAAGCGTGCGCCTTCAACCACTCGGCCATCTCTCCGTACAATGAGGTCTTATAGCAGTTTTTTCTATAATTTACAATTTGTATTGTATGTCATGTTTTTTTATTATTAATTTAAGGTATTGAGTAAACAACTCGTAACAATGTAGCGTTCTGAAGTGTTAATGTCAGGCTTTTTTATGGTATAGGTTCAAATTAAAAGACTATATACAAAAAATACATGCTTTCATCTATATTTGGAACAATTGGCAGATTTATTGGGAAATTCTTAGGTGGTGGAATATTATCTTCAGCTGGAAGTTTTATAGGGAAATGGCTTGGAAATGCTTTAGAAAAGCAAGATAATGATTTTATAGAATATTATAAAATTGGAAAGAGTAGGGACAATAAATTATTTCCAATTTCTTTTGCTGCTGGAAAAATTATACCAATAGTTTTTGGGATTGCTAGGGTGACTGGAGATTTAATATGGTCAACAGATATTAGAGAAATTCCATTGCAAAGTAGCGATGTAAAGCATTTTAAAAATTACACAGCGATTTATAACAAAATAGATTTTCTATATTATTGTAGCTTTGCTATAGCTATTTGTGAAGGCGAAATCGATTCTCTATTAAGAATATGGGTTAATGATGAATTGATTGATTTTAGAGCGTATAAATACCGCATATATAAGGGTTCAGAAGATCAACTTCCAGATCCGCTAATAGTATCATCACAAGAAAATGGTTTTTCTCCTGCGTTTCGGTCCCTCGCGTATATTGTATTTGAAGATTTTCCTCTTGCTGAATTTGGAAATTTAATTCCAGTATTTTCTTTCGAAGTATGTAGAAAGTTTTCTAATGAGCAAGATGTAGATAATATAGAATCCAAAATTCATGGGGTTAATATTATACCAGGAACTGGAGAATTTATTTATGACACAATAATTCAAAATAAAAAAATATTTAGTGGAGTTTTTGAGATTAGTAATAAACCCATAAATTCACATAATAGAGAGAAGATTGCAGATAGTATATTTAGTTTAAATTACTTGCAAAAACTATGCCCAAATATTAGATGGGTAGCTCCAGTTGCATGCTGGTTTGCAAGCAGTTTAGATATAGGAAATTGTGAAATTTATCCAGCAGTTGAGTATAAATGTCCAAGTGACATTTTTTCAGAAGAATGGAATGTCTCCTCATTTAATAGAATTTCTGCAAGAGAAATATCAAGAGATGATGTTGGAAGACCAAATTATGGTGGTAGTGTTAATGATGCTTCCATAATTAGGTATTTGGATGAGATAAGATCGCGAGGCATTAAAATAATGTTTTATCCAATGATGTTACTCGATATTCCAGGCAAACCTTGGAGAGGTTATTTATCAGGAGATATTAGTTATATTCCAGATTTTTTTAATAAACCTCTTGGTTATAATAATTTTATTTTACATTATGCTAATTTAGTAAAAGGAAGAGTGGATGCATTTATTATTGGATCAGAACTTAAGTCTATAACTTCTATGATGGATGGAGAAATATTCCCTGGGGTTAATGAATTATGTAATCTTGCAACTAAAGTTAGAGAGATAATGGGATATTCAGTAAAAATTAGTTATGCAGCTGATTGGTCTGAATATCATCACTCTAGTGACGGATGGTATAATTTAGACGAATTATGGGCCCACAAAGATATAGATTTTATTGGAATTGATAATTATATGCCATTAACTTTGGCTGAGCATTATTCTCCAAATTTAAATGATATTAAATCTGGGTTTGAAAGTGGTGAAGGATATGATTATTATTTATTCAATGATCAAGAAGTTCATTTGCCGCAAAAATATGCATGGAAAAATTTGAGATGGTTTATTCAGAATTTCCATGTTAATCCAAATGGTGAGCAAACCAAGTGGGTGCCAAATTCTAAAAAAGTTTGGTTTACAGAGTATGGATTCCCATCCATAGATAAGGCAAGTAATCAGCCAAATGTTTTTTTTGATCCTGAATGTATCGATGGAAAAATTCCTATATATTCAAATGGAAATGCGGATTTTGCAATTCAGTTAATGTGTATAGATTCTTTTATAGATTATTGGAATTCCCAAGAATATGTGGAGAATATGTTTCTTTGGTGTTTTGATGCAAGGCCTTATCCGTCATGGCCACATCTTGAAATATGGAAAGATTCTTATTTATGGGAAAAAGGACACTGGATTAATGGTAAGCTTGGGCTACAGACTCTTGCAAATGTTATTTCAGAAATTTCTTTAAAAGCAAATATAGATAAACTTTCAATAAATATAAATCAGCTTAAGGAACCAATTTGCAGTTTTGCTATAACTCAAGATACTACAGGCTTTGAGCTTATTAATTTGCTTAGAAGCTTCTATTTTTTTGATATTCGTGATAGATCTGAACAAGGAGTAGAGTTTATTAAAAGAAATTTTGCTAACCATATTGAGATTGATAGCAAGGATTTTATTCCAGAGGATAATAAAATATACTCAATTAGGAATATTGCTTCTAGATTAAAAATTCATCATATTATTATTAAATATTTTTCTATTGAGGAGGAATATTCTGCAAGTGTAGAATCAGTTTTTGATGAAGATATTACGAAACAATCCTATAAAGTCTTAAATGTCCCATTTATTATGTCCTCTCAGGTTGCAAGAAGAATTGCAAAAATTTTAGTAGA
>JABDAD010000027.1 GCA_013289335.1 Alphaproteobacteria bacterium
GTAGCAGGTATTAAACCTGCGCGGCGCAAATTCCTTGCAGGCCCGGTACCGAGCTCATTTCTTATTTTACCTATTAAGACAACTATTTCTGACATTCTGACGGTCTCCACTCAATTCTATAAAAATTTGCATCATAAAGTTAAAGATTAAATTTTGCAAGAAAATTTTAGGCGTTATCATGAGCGAAGTTGTTAAATTCACAGTTTTATAGTTATTAACTTTGAATTAGGTTAATTGTTTCTCATTGTTTACTTAAAAAGACTATAGATTTTTGACTTCCAGAGTCTCTTTAAAATATTTGCAATAATGAGAGATATGGCATATCGAACATGCCGGCTTTCTGGCTTTACATATATATCTGCCGTGTAGAATAAGCCAATGATGAGCATATGTCAGCCATTTTGATGGAATGTTTGCAATTAGTTCTTTCTCCACTTTTTCAGGAGTGGTACCAGTACTTAGCCCAATGCGTTTTGCCACCCTAAACACATGAGTATCGACGGGCATCGTAGGGATTTTTAGCCAAGAATTTAAAATAACATTTGCAGTTTTTCTGCCTACGCCTGGAAAAGTATAAAGTTCATCAAAGGATAAAGGAACTTCTCCTTTATATTTTTCAACAAGAATTTTAGAAAGTAAAATTATGTTTTTTGCTTTCTTATTATAAAGTCCAATAGTTTTTATATAAGATCTGAGCCTATTTTCTCCAAGTTCAAGCATTTTTTCAGGAGAATCTGCAATTTTAAATAAAGATTTGGTTGCCTTATTTACAGATATATCAGTTGCTTGTGCAGAAAGGCTCACGGCTACCAAAAGTGTAAACAAATTTGTATATTCTAACTCTGTCTTTGGTTCTGGGTTTTCAGATGAGAATATTTGGAAAATTTTGTCAGCTAAAATCGTAATCTTATTCATTTTTAAAACGCTTCATTAAAAATACTAATAAGTAGAATATAGGCACATTAACTAATATAAAAAATAATTTAAAAGAATAGCTATTGCGAATTAATTCAAACATTTGTTGTGCAGGAAGTACACCAAATATTGTCATAAAACTTATAACTACAGAAGTGTCTACAAACAGTGACAATGAGGTGCTTATCAGATTCCTAATCCATAAAAACCTGTTTCGGGTAATATTTTTAATCCACAAATACAAGATAATATCAATCACTTGAGCAATATAACAGGCTACTATAGATCCAATAAAAGCAATACTATAAAAACCAAATATATGATGAAAATTTTCATCACTAATTTTAGACCAATTAGCTGCTGGAAGCGCATCCATGCAAGAAACAATTAACGCAGCCATGATATTCATAGCAACTGCAATTTTAACGCAGAAACGAGCATTCTCTTTTCCATAAAATTCTGCAATTAGGTCAGTTATTAGGAATGTAAGAGGGTATAATATTGCTCCAACTGATAATTCAAAATGATAAAACTTCAATATATCAAAAGATACAAATTTTTGGTAAGTCAAATTACCAACTACCACTAAAACAGCAAAAGTGGCACATAAGCTTGTATATATTTTCTCTGAAGTTGTCATAATTGATCTATTTTAGAAGCTAGAGCAAAATCATTTTTTGAAAGCCCATTTATTACATGGCTCCAAATCTCTATAGTACATTTTCCCCATGATAGTAGTATGTCTGGGTGGTGACCTTCTCTCTCTGCAATTATTGCGACCTTATTTATAAAATTCAAAGGCCCCATAAAGTCCTTAAATTCATATATTTTATGTATATGACCAGAGTCATTAATTTTCCATCCTTCAGTTAGGTTCGCTAATAGTTTATTCGCCTCTTCTCTACTTAATGGCGGAGTATTTTTATCAATAGGGCATAAAGATTTCATAATATTTCTCCATTTTTGCTTTGTTTCTTAGCTAATTGTTTCCAATTTATATCATGTAATAAGTCAAATAATTCATTAAAACTTTCAATCACAAAATATGTGTTTTGAAAGACATCTATACGATATTTTGTATTCATAGCCTCTAAAATATCGAATTTCACTCTTTTTGGGATATTAGAGTCCAAACTATACACACTTTCTCCAGCAGAAGAAATGAGGCCTGCGCCATAAATTCTAGCCCCATTCGGGCTATTTATCAATCCAAATTCTACTGTAAACCAGTATAAAGCAGCGGCAAACTCTAACATGCCTGCTTCTATGGCTTCTAGACCTTTTTTGCCAAATTCTTGCATAAAATCTGCAAAAATTGGATTTATTAACAAAGGAATATGGCCAAATACATCATGAAAAATATCTGGTTCTTTAATATAATCTAATTGAGAACGCTTTCTAATAAAACATGTCGAGGGAAATTTTCTTATTGAAAGTAATCTGAAAAATAAAGATTCTTCAATGAATCCCTTTACTGGAACAATAGAAAAATTTGTTTCTTTTTCTAAAATTTTAGTTATTTCAGATAATCTGGGGATTTTAGAATTGCAAATATTTAATTTGCTGATGGAGTCAGTAATTTGAGAAGATGCTCGTCCATCAAGCAATTTTGCCTGTCTTTGAAACAAAAAGTTCCATATATTATGGTCTTCCTCTGTAAAATTTTCCCATGATTCCTCTATTATCATATGATGATTCTCTATATTCATCGTGTTTTCCTCTTTTTATATTAATTATATTTATATAAGTATTATGATTTTTTAATATAATTAAGAAAATGGCGTGAAATGAGTAATTTATAAATTACGAGATAACTTAATTATATTTTTAAAATTAAAATGATGTGAAAAATGAACTAGCTATAATATCGACAGCTATTTTGAAATAATTGAATGTATGAAATGGAAATTACAAAGGAAGCAAAATTTTTAGAAAAAACAGTTTGTCTTGAAAATAAAGTAGTAATTAAATTTGTATTTGTTCTTTTTGACATTGTATTAATATATTAAATTGGTTTTTGTTACATAGTAGACAAGTTTTTTGATAATAATACATACATAACTCCTTAAGATTTTAGTCAACCTACA
Organism: Alphaproteobacteria bacterium; assembly: GCA_013289335.1. GTDB lineage: Bacteria > Pseudomonadota > Alphaproteobacteria > Rickettsiales > Rickettsiaceae > JABDAD01. The sequence continues at coordinate 3,003 of JABDAD010000027.1, forward strand.
TTTTATATTGTTTAAATTCCAAGTCAAGAAATACTTAATACTTATCTTCTAATTCTTTTGCTTCTGCCCAAAGTTTTAGCATAAATTCTGTAGATTTGCCATGGAGATTTTCAAGCCCATATTCTCTAGTAAGTTGTTTAACAATAGATATTCTCTTGCCAAATTTATTGTTTATTTTTGCTATAGTCTCAAATACATCAAATCCTGAAAAGACACACAAAGAAATTGCAGAATGAATAAGATCTCCTATTTCAGTTTGTAGTATTTCCCTGGAGAGACCACGTTTAATAGCATCACTGATTTCTTTGCATTCACTAACGGATTGTGCTAACGCCGCTTCGCTATTTGGCCAAACAAATCCAAAGTCCCTTGCCTCTTTTTCTAAAGAAATAAGAATTTTCAGGGGGTCCTCTTTATATGTCATAAGTTCTAGCTGATTCTTGTTTATTCTGCGCTTCTATGCTTTTTCTCCTAAAGCTTAGGTATTTTGTCCTATGTTAAAAATTAATGACTATAAATTTACTGTAAACGTTCGCTATCTTCTCTCTCCATAATTTTTTTATGGTACATTCTAGCAAAATCAATAGGGTCTATTCTTAATGGTTGGAATCCACTTTCCTGCGTCATGTCAGAGATAATCCTTCTTGCAAATGGGAAAATCATTGCAGGGCAATGTATTGCTAGGGGCAATTCGTGTTGTTCTTCAGGTATATTATGAAGGACGAACATGCCAGCATATACTAATTCTAGAACAAATAATGTCATATCTGGAGTTTTTGCACTTGCTTCAATATTTAGAGCAACCTCATATGTATTATCCATTCCCTCGATTTTATTGATATTTAAATCCAATGCAAGTTCTACCTCAGGTGATTTCTCCTGTTTTGCAAGGGATTGTGGTGCTTTAGGATTTTCAAAAGAAAAATCTTTTATGTATTGTGATATGATTGAAATATGTGGAGGTTCAATATCTTTCTCTTTTTGTGTTGTCATGATTTTCTATTTTATTAAAGTTTATAAAGTTGGTAATGTTACTGCAGTTTGTTTCATATATTTGCCATCTCTATCAGCATATGAAACCTCACATGGTTCATTCCCTTTGAGAAAAAGAAATTGACATGCTCCTTCGCCTGCATAAATTCTAGCAGGCAAGGGGGTGGTATTCGAGAATTCCAAAGTAACATGACCTTCCCAACATGGCTCTAAAGGCGTTACATTAACGATGATACCGCATCTTGCATAGGTTGATTTACCGAGGCAAATTACTATCACGTCTCTCGGGATTTTGAAATATTCAATTGTTCTAGCTAAAGCAAAACTATTTGGTGGTATAGTACATATATCGCTATCTATGTTGACAAAGCTTTGACTAGAGAAATTTTTTGGATCTACAATTGCAGAATTGATATTTGTAAAAATTTTGAATTCTGAAGAAACTCTTGCATCATAACCATATGACGATAATCCATATGAAATTATTTTACTATTATTTTTATCTAGTTTTACTTGCTCATTAATAAAAGGATATACCATATTATTATTTATAGCCTGTTCTCTAATCCATTTATCAGACATTACCGACATTAATATCTCTACACTCTATAATTTATGAGCATAAACTGAATGAAAAACATAATTATGTCAATATGAATATTGTTACAACAATAAGGATATGTGATAAAAAGCACACTATAGTTTGACAGATTTTATTAATTAATATAGGCTTGGGCAAATTTTCCATTGATTATTTTTGCAAAACATACAATAATCTCCGACCAAACAAAATGTAATTTGAGATGCAAATGAATAAAATAAGTGTAATTATTATGAGTTTAATGTTGGCTGCTTCTGCGAGCGCTGCGAATAATATTGCCGTAAAATTGGAAGGCGTGTTTGATTTTCAAGCCGCAGTAAGAAATCAAAAAAACTTAGGGTCTGATAAGAAACTTACGCACAACCAAAATAATGCTGGTTTATATTCTCAATCTGCTCTTAGAGTAAGGGTAACTAATGAGACGGAAGAAGGAATGGAATATGGTGCTGTTTTTGGTATTAGGACAACGTCAAAAACTAAAGTTTTCGGTGGTGACAATGGGTCATATCTTTTTGTCCAAAACGATTTTGGGAGATTAGAGGCGGGTTCAAGGCAGGATGCTGCTTCTATACTTTCTCAACATGCGTATGTAATAGCTGTTGCAACAGGTGATGATTGGATGCGTTATTTTAAATTTGCACCTAAAATCTATAGTGGCCACTCCGCTTATAATATCGTTGGATCTGACTATAGTTATGTATATGGCGGAACATTTGATAGCAAGCTTGAAAATAGCCCAGAAGCACCAAGAGCTGTCACTTATTATACTCCAAAACTTATCGGATTCCAAGCTGGTGTAACATATACGCCAGATGCATCGAATGTAGGTGATGGAGTAATTAGTAACTCAAATGGCTCTAACCCTGTAGTGCTTTTTGACAAAACAAATGGTTATAATCAAGTTAACGCTAATGTATCAGTTAAAAATATGATTAGTGCAGCAATAACTTATGAGCATAATGTTGCAGAGGATATTGATATAGCATTAGGTTTTGGTATAACGCAAGGTAAAACAAAGGTTACAGGCGGTACTATGACTGTGCCACCAGTTGCTCCTGCAACAGATGCCACAAAGCAACCTGTCTCTGTTAAGCTTGCAAATTATAAAACTTATAATGTTGGAGCAATTGTGAGTTATGGAAATTGGTCAGCTGCTGCATCTTATGCTGACGAGGGCAAAAGTTTTACAGCTGCTCAATATTTCTTTGATAATAAAAGAAGCACAAAATCTTACACAGCTGGTGTTGCCTATAATCAGGGGCCAATGGGTGTGAGTTTAACTTTCCTTAAAAGCGACAAATATAAAAATAAACAAAGTTCCTACACTTTAGGAACACAATATAAGATTGCACCAGGTCTAATGCCATATTTTGAAGTAACTGCAGTGCAATTTAAAGGTAGAGGATATGATATGTGGACGACACCTGGCACCCCAGTTTCTGTAAGAAGAAACACAAGTGGAGTAGTGTGTCTATTTGGGACAAAGGTTTCTCTATAGTCAATTGATTTGAATTAGTAGCGTCGTGCCGCCCGTACGCTTCATTCATTACTCCTAATACTCATTCTTCCGTCATCCCTGCGAAAGCAGGGACTACTATTTTATATAGATTCCGTTTTTGGATAACTGAGAAGTACAACAACGCACTATATTAAAGTAATTTGATTGTGTTGCTGTTGGTGTGGTAATAATTTTGGAGATATTTTTTAAGAAAAATGAAGTTTAGGAGCGGAGAATATACTAAATAATTTGAATGCTGAAACAAGTTTTGATAACAAATAGCCCAAAAGAATACTTCGTTATCAGAGCCACGCTTTTAGTGCAAATTTTGTGGTACATATACCATCATGTTGCTTTTATATCTATCTCTTTTTCTGTCTGAACGGATAATTGATTTATTTTTTTGCTCTGTTTTTTGCGCACTTCCATGATTTATATTACCGTAGCTATTGAAATAATCAAATTTATTTTTGTCAATATTACTTGCTATCTTCAAAACAGAATTGCGATAACTTAAACCTAGCTTGTTATTTGCTGAATGGTAGTTTGCAATTGCTTTTTTCCAAGATCCGAATTGCTCATATTTTTCTCTCAAAAATTGGGCGCCATATTCGATATTAGATTTTGGATCTAATGCCTCACTTACTGAAGCAAAAGCGTTTGGGTGATGATATAGATTAATTTGCATACATCCAACATCAATACTTTTTTTACCAAATAACATTTGTTGTTTTATAAAAGAAGCTGCTGCATTTTTCGAATTAAAGTAGTAACCTTTTCCTTCAACATTCACAGACCAGGGCCATGGAATGATTTTATCGAGTTTTTCATGTCTCCTACCAGATTCTTGTAAAGATATTGAGTGCAAAATATCACTAGGAATTTGATGTTTTTTTTCTGCTCTTTTAAAATGAGCAGCACATTTACTGGACTCAGTAATATATTTATCGTAAATTAACTTTTCACTTCCTTTAGCTGTAGTACAAAAGGGGAAAAAAATACAGATTGAGAAAATTATTCTAATGAAGTAGTTCATAATTTTGGTATTGTAAATCTGTCTTCTAGACTTACAAGTTTTTTTGTGTGCAACTTATATAAATACCTCAGCGATTCTTGTTCTTTTGCAATAGATCTTGAAGTATAATATTTTATATTGAAAAATTATATTTTTATTCCATTTTTATTAATGAATTCCTTAATTTTTAGCAAATCATACCAAGATGATTTTTTTTGTAATGGTTGGCGCATTAAATATGCTGGGTGGAAAATTGCAGAAGTAGAAATTGCGTTTTCAAGATAACAATTAGTGTATTTGTAATATTCTTGTCTAATTTTTGAAATTTGCAAATGGTTACCTAAAAAGCTTGTAACCGCAGTACCTCCAACCAAAATGAGTAATTTCGGTTTAATAAGAGCTATATGTTTTTCAATAAATGGTTTGCATGTTTCAACTTCTAGGGGAGTTGGCGCTCGATTAGCTGGTGGTCTCCAAAAAACAGTATTTGTCACATAATAATTTTTTTCTCTTTCAAGACCAATAGATTTAAGCATATTAGTAAGAAGTTTTCCGCTTTCTCCGCAAAATGGAATTCCTTTTTGATCTTCTGTAGCTCCTGGCGCTTCACCAATTAACATTATTTCCGAATTCTTATTGCCATCAGCAAAAACTGTATTAATTGCTCCAAATTTTAATGGACATTCATTGAAATTCATTAATGCTTCTCGAAGTGCTTCTAAAGTTTCTATTTTATCAACAATCTCTCTGCTATTTTGATTTTTAATATTTTTTGCAATATTAACTTTTGCAGGAGCTACTTCTTTATGTATATTGTTTGACGATTTTTCTTTACATTTTTGGAACTCTTCTAATTCCATTGCTTGAAGCCAATCGCGATTCAGGTTATAATTTTTCATATTTAGTTAAGAATAAAATTTTCATGAATGATCATACCTATTTTGCTAGACAAAATCTATTACCTTCTAGGCTTGATAAAATTTTAACAGAATTATCAGGGTTTAGTAGAAGCAAAATACAGAAAATGATAAGGGATGGCTGTATTGTTATCGATAGTACTCCATTTTTAGATCCAAGTTGCAAAATTTCTACAGAATGTGAAATTAAAATAACAAATTATAAACCTCAGACTTCAGCTCACATAACCGAAAAAGAGATGGAGCTTGATATTATATATGAAGATGACCATCTTATGGTCATAAATAAGCCCGCAGGTCTTACAGTCCATCCTGGTGCGGGAAATTATAACGATACTCTGATAAATGGGCTCTTACATTATGGAAAAAATCTTTCTAAGATAAATGGTAATGAAAGGCCTGGAATTGTTCATAGGCTTGATAGAGATACAACAGGTCTGATGATGGTTGCAAAATCTGATATTGCGCATAATAATCTTGCTATGCAAATTAAAAATAGAGAAGCTAAGCGATCTTACCTTACCTTATGTTGGGGGATGTTAAAAAAAAGTTCAGGAGTGATTAATGCAAATATTGGTAGAGATAGGCGGGATCGTACCAAGAAGGCTGTTTTAGAAATTGGTGGAAAAAATGCAATTACACATTATAAAGTGTTTGAAATTTTAGCTGGCGGCTTATTTTCTCTTGTTGAATGCGGATTGGAAACTGGAAGAACGCATCAGATACGAGTTCACATGGAACATATTGGTCATTCTATAGTTGGTGATCAAACCTATGGATCAAACAATAAAAAAGCAAAACAAATAAAAGACGAAGAGATGAGAGAGAGAATTATTTCTTTACGACGCCAATCTTTACATGCCTATAAGCTTTTATTTATGCATCCTATAACAAATGAGACAATGAAGTTCGAATTGCCGCTACCTGATGATATAAATAATCTTATAGAATGGCTTAGGTATTTAAATAGCAAATTAATATAGTCATTTAATTTGGATATGTGGCTAGGAGCATTGAAGCGAATCTATTCTTGTCATCATCCTTGCGAAATCAGTGATCCATTTTCTTTTGTATCCATCTAAATGCGGGATGACTTAAAGAAACGGCACCATCTCATGCTCAAAGTAATTGACTATATATTATGGTGGAGTCAGGGGGAATCGAACCCACGACCTTTTGAATGCCATTCAGTTGGTCTTATCTTTATCTACATTTGAGGTTTTAGAGAAAGCTTGATAAAATAAGGCGTACAAGGCAATTGAATGGGGCTGGGAAGGAATTAACCCTACAAATGTAATCAAAAAATTTAAAGAAAAATTACGTGATAGGTTTTGCACCCTGATGAGCTACCGCGATTTTTCAAAAGTCTTGATGTTGAGCAAAATGATTCTATCAAAGACTATATAAGTATAGTAAATTGCATTGAATTAGGTGATTTGAAAGAAGTGAACAAGAGTATGATATAACTGTAAAAGTAAGGAGGAGATCTGACAGTTAAGGATTGATGGGCACGAAAATATTAGATAAGATCGTACTCTGTAAAACTTATCAACGAATTACAACAACATTTAAGTTAGCAATTTGCAATTTTCCCCATGCTTGGTCCGTAGTGTAAATTACCATATTATTGATTATCCCAGTTGCAATACAAGCCCTATCACCTAACGATAGTCCTAGTTTATTAGTGTTTGCTATCAAGCTACCAGCAAGAATCCCGATATGACGGTTAAAGTCCAATACTTCAGGTATTACTTCATTGACTATTTCTTCTACTTCAACTGTTGGTATACCAACTCTAGTTAAAACGCTTACAACCTCGCTTAAATTAACGGCAGAGATACATGATGAAGCAAGTAAATCTTCTAATATTTCATATCCTTGTTCTTTTTTTATAAGAGCAAGAATTGCAGAGGCATCAAATAACACTTTATTCTTTGTTTGCATCTTCTATTCTCATAGCTTTTAGTTCACCAACTAACGATCTGTTAGTATATTTTGCAATAGTATTTCTAGCTTTTTCAAGTGGCACCTGAAAAGTCACTACTCTTAATTCATGGTCGTAACATTTGAGCGATACTTCATCACCTGGCTTCAGATTTAATTGTTTTCTAATTTTTATTGGTATCGCAAGTTTGCCATTAATATCTATATAACTTCTTTGAGATAACATGATGATAACTCTCATTTATTAGTTTATTATATAAAATGATATTAGCAGAATATATCATAAAATAAAAGAAGTGATATTTATAAAGAATAAATAACTTAAGACAATTATATCACCTAATATATTATAATTCCAATATTAGTAAAAACCGGAATCATATGTTTAATATAAATTATTGATACATTTAAATAATTGTAATTATAAATCTATTAATTTCAGATTTTAATGTACATTTAAAACTCTCGTTATTAAGACAACTTTCTTATTAACCTGGATAATGGATAAGCCGTGAGTGAAGGAGGTGAGTGAGAAATACGATCTCTCTAAAGAAAACATTTTGATTCAAGAATACAATAAAAATTTTGTAACAAAAATACTAAGACAGACTCTGAATGAGATTTAGAAAGTTATAGGTAATTTTAGCGATCTCGTCAGCATAATTGAAGCGCGCTTACTCGCTAAAATTACTTCTTACCAAAAAAACGCGTTACTATCAGACGTTTGAGCACAAATACTCTACCAAAAATTGAAACGATATCTGCGAATCTCACGCCTAATAGTCAAGTTCAGGATA
>JABDAD010000028.1 GCA_013289335.1 Alphaproteobacteria bacterium
TGGCACTCCATCATGTTTTTCTAATTTCTTTATATAAAATGTATCTTTAATAGGCGAAAGTTTTGAAAAATCAAAACCAATATCTTTAAGATGTTGGATTCGCCAATCTTCGAGTTTTTCAATATTGCCAAATTTACCTGTATAAATAGAGGAAAGTGCTATCGATGGTATTTGACGTTTTGTTATATCAATGAATATAGGAAAGATTTCCGGGTCAACCATACGCCATCTGCTTTTAGATGCTGTGATACCATAGAAATACTTCATTTCCTCTTTAGAATGACGAGATTCGATCTCTTTCCAGAGTGCCTTACGAAATGGATGTCTATTTAGAGTATATTCGTTAGTTGGCATAATGAGTACATGATCTATATCAAAAATAATTAAAGTATCTTTATCTGCTTGTTTAATTATGTGTTCAAGGGGCTTAAGATCATCTGTGCTCACAATGCTTGCCTGTACAATGTTAGTAGATACCAGCAAAAAACTCAATATTATTAGGAAAAATAAGCTTATACTTCTTAAATTCATAACACAATTTCGTAAAATTTGTTTTTTCATTACTTAGCGCATGATAATAAAATGACTACCAAAATATAACCAGCTAATCTAGCTAGAATTATGGTAAGAGCCTGGCAAGATACATGCAACTTGCAGTTGCTACGTGTTGTAGACTATCACTTGTGATTATTTTTTGCAACTAAAAATCAATAGTTTTTTTATGTTATACAATAATATCCTTATAAGTCTTATATTGTACGGTTAACTAAAAATAAACCCTTTCCTCTTTATAAATATACTATAGTAAAATAAAATTTCTATACTAACTTACCAACAAGCTTTTCTATTTCTTGTTGTAACTTAATAATATTTTGTTCATGATAATAAATAGCTTTAATTCCAAGATTTTTCACGGATCGTCCAGTTTTTTCTGAATCATCAATCAATAACATCTCAGATAACTCGACATTTAATGCGGAAGCAACTTTATTAAAAATTGCAGGATGAGGCTTTTTCTTCCCTACATCTGCGGAAGTAACTATTATATCAAATAAACTAGATAAATTATGGGCGCCAATGAATTCTTGAGTAATACCTTGGTCTCCATTAGTCACTACCCCTATTTTATAACTTTTTCTTCTTAAAATATCTATAAGAGGTAATAAATCTTTATTTAACACCGAAGTATCATGTAAAACTTCTTTAATAGATTTAGCTGGCTTATTAGAAGCCTTCGCTAAGATATGATAAAATGTCTCATCATCAATGAGTGGTTTCCCAGCTACACTTTTTTCATCAGTATTAATTCTAATTAAATCATAGTAGTACTCTGGATAGCTTGCTGTACAACCTAATTCAATGAGAGGAGGTGAGGATTCGGCAAATTGCCTTAAAGATTTCTCATTTTTTTTCAGCCATTCTTTCCAACGATCTTTAAACAATACTCCAAATAAGTCCAGCAAAACAACTTTAATTGACATATATTTTCTCCTTTTTTTCAGGAGTGAGCATGAGAATATAATGAATATTTTTGTCTTTATGAATATCCTCTTCTTTGACTATTTTATAAGTCATATGATTCAGTTCACATAAATGCTTTATTCTATCCATTATTTTTGATGAAGCAGTAATGTAAATCTTGCCTCCAGGAGCAAGTAATAATGGAGCATTAGAAAGCACATCAGTTATTATTATATCATCTATATCATAAAAAAGCTTAGTAAGAGCTTTTCTCGATTCTTCTATTTTATTAAAATCTTCAGAAGAAATAGTGTTCCATGGAGGTCCAGAAACTATTACATCAATTTTTCCTTTGTATTGGGATAACAATGGCCTTGCTCCGCTTCCTTCAATTACATGAGCTATACTACCCACATTATTGCTTACGATATTTTCTTGTGCATTTTTTGTAGCTTCGTACGTTATACATGTTCCTACAACCTCTTTAGCAGAGTTTTTTGCGGCTATTACTCCTATAGCAAAACTACTTGATCCTATATCCGCTACCGTTTTATCTTTGATTATATTATTTTCAATAAGATATGTAGCAAACATTTTTGTCAAGCTACCTGCAGGATATGTATTATGATCTTTAGTTGACCAATTAATATTTAGTATTTGTCTTTCATAAGGTAAATTTCTTTCAATAATTCTATCGATATATTTTTCAGCTTCTTGAAATGGATAATCACTTTGCGTGAGAACTGCCTGAGCTTGAGACGTAAGAAAAATTGTTACTAAGAATATAGAAAAATAGCTTTTAACCTTCATGATGCCCTCCTCTACTTTGAATTTTAATATAAAAATACAATTGTATTATATCATATTTTTACTATTACAATTAAGATAATCTGTATAAATCTGCACCACCTCACAAAAAACTTTCTGCAAAAAGAAATGCCCATTGTTTTATTGTACTTACTGCTCTGCAATATTGCTCTTGAACAATATTGTGTTGGATAGCCAATTTTAGCAAATCTACATCTTCTGAATATTTACTATTTACATATTATGGTTATACTAGTGCTGGCTTAATATGTTAAGACCTAAAGAGAAAAAATAAAGAATCATGTATTTCGTACTTGAGCAAAAAATTACAGTAGACCATGAAAAAAATATACAAATCATAGTAAAAATAATCTCTAATAACAATGTAGATAAAACACCTATTATACTTCTCCCAGGTGGTCCAGGAGGTAGCAGTAGCTTGTTTCATAGTAACATTTCATTTCTGGTAAAGCATGGCCCTGTGATATTAATTGATCCAAGAGGAACAGGAGATAGCGATAAAAATTATCCAGAATTTTGGGATTTAGATCACTATATAGAAGATGTGGAAATGGTGAGGCATGAATTAAAACTCTCTAAAATTAACTTACTTGGAAGATCATATGGCGGCGTGGCTGCTCAAGGCTACGCTATAAAATACCAACAATTTATTGAAAAACTTATTTTAGTAGCTACTACGACTGATCATAGTTTTATACAAAAAGCAGAGAAAAATTTAGTAAAATTCGGCACGCAAGATCAGCAAACAGATGGGAAGTGTATTTTAGAAGGCAAAATTAAGGATAATGAACACTTAACCAAAATATTTATAAATCTTGATCCTATCTATAGCATCAGAGCAAAAAACGATAAGATACTACTAAAGAAACTTGCAAAGCACAGTTATAAGGATTTCAGCCACATATGCTTAAATATCGGATTTAGCACATTTTTAAGAAAATTCGATTTTACAAATCAGATCAAAAATATAAAAGTACCAACTCTAGTTATCGGTGCTAAATATGACTGGATATGTGATCCTAGTTTTTCTTATAAAATAGCAATGTCTATTGAAAACTCTAAACTTGTGCTACTTCCTGGAGGGCATGATCTCTTTCTTGATTGTAAAAACGAATATATATCAGAGATAAATAATTTTTTAAAAAATTATTCTAATCAGAACAGTCAAATTTTGTAGGCTATCTGTTCCACTCTACTTCCAGGATTTTTCCTTTTACTACGCCAACTTCAACATAAGAATCCAAATTTAGCAATTCTATTCTAAGAAGAGAAATTGAGAAATTCTTCCAAGATGATGTGATGATACCAACTTTCATTCCATTTTGTAAAATTTCTTGGCCAAATAAATTTGAAACTTCTTGGTCAAAGATGAGCTTATAGAGCTTCTTTCTTATTATCCCTTGATATTTAGCTCGAGAAATTACTTCTTGACCTATATAGCAGCCTTTTGTATAAGAAACTGCAAATAGTTTCTCAAAATCATATTCTGGTGGCAATGTTCTATCTTGAATATAATCTATAAACCCATCTGGAATACAATATTCATATTTATCTTCATAATATAGATTTTCATTCAAATCTCCAGGTCTGGTATTCTTAGGTGAAATATATCTGTAACCTAGTTTCCAGTATCTTGGATCTTTATAACATAATTCTGATTCAAAATTATTTTTTAAATATAGAATATCAAAAAAAGCAGTTTGATCTTCTATTTCCAGATTGGATTTTAGCTTGTATAAATTTAGTCTTTGAATAAATTTTGTAGAATTCTCTGCATTTACATCTAACAAATAAGAATCATTGTAATTTATAATGAAAGCGTCATATAAAAATCTACCAGTTGGTGATAAAAACAGTGTATAAATTACAGGCTTGTGTTCAAGAAATGATAAATCATTTGTTATCATTGATTGAAGAAACGCAAATTTATCCTTTCCTCTTATAGAAATAATTGTTCTATCTTTTAAATGACAATAGCTATTCATAAAACTTATCTGAGTTTTAATGAAGCGAGACCAATTACTGCAAATATTATCGCAATAATCCAAAATCTTACCACTACTTTTGACTCGCTCCAACCTCTTTTTTCAAAATGATGATGAATAGGCGCCATTTTAAAGAATCTTTTTCCTCCAGTAGCTTTAAAATAATATACTTGAATTATTACTGAAAAAGTCTCTATAACGAATAATCCGCCGATGATTGCAAGTAATAACTCTTGTTTTGTAATAACGCTCAATAAGCCCAGGGCGCCGCCTAATGCAAGACTCCCCGTATCTCCCATGAATATTTCAGCTGGCTGAGCATTGTACCATAAAAACCCTAAGCTTGCTCCTATAATAGAAGAGCAAATCACCGTAAGTTCTGCCACACCTGGAGAATATATTATCTGTAAATAGTTTGCATAAACAACGTTCCCTACTAAATATGAAATTAATGCAAAACATGTAAAACTTATAGAGATTGGTACAATAGCAAGACCATCAAGCCCATCTGTTAAATTAACAGCATTAGAAGCGCCAATCACAACAAATACAGTAAATGGTATATAGAAATATCCAAGATTTAGAAATATACTTTTAAAGTAAGGAAAAGATAAATCAGTGGCATGAGCGTGAGGAGCAAATTTTAATATTATAATGCAAACAGGTATAGTTATCAGTAATTGAATTAATAACTTCTTTTTTGCGCTTATACCATAATGGTTTTTTTTGATAACTTTTAAATAATCATCATAAAACCCAAGCGTTGCAAATGATAGAAAAACTACTATGAATAACCAAACATAAATATTTTCCAAATCACAAAATAATAGTGTAACAATTACAGAAGGAATAATGATCATTATCCCACCCATGGTTGGAGTACCAGCTTTTGATCTATGTGTTTCAGGCCCCAATTCTCTTATTGGCTGCCCTTGTTCATTCCATTTCTTTAAGAAAATAATTAGTCTCTTTCCTATTATTATAGTGGAAATAAAGCTTGATAATAATCCCACTATGGATCTAAAAGTTATGTAATGGAATAAGTTAGCTATATGTATCTGATTTATATACGGTTTTAGTAATGCATATATCATTTTATGTTTTTTATAAATTTTGGAAAATATTCAACAAATCTTTTTAGTTTTGTACCCTTAGAGCCTTTTACTAAAATCGTTGCATCTGTTTTTATTAGTTTAGAAATAATATCATCAAAAGATCTATCAGACGTATCATCGTAATGATATGAATCAATTTGAGAAGATAATTTATCATGTAAATATTTCATGTGATCACATAAAGTAAAAATTTGTGTGACCCCAGCTTTTAAAACGGAATTTGCTAAAATTTTATGCATTTCGATTGAATTATCTCCGAGTTCTCTCATATCTGCAAGTATAGCAACTTTTACTCCTTGTATTTCTGCGAGATTTTTAAGAGCCGCTTCCACAGAGGCTGGGTTTGCATTATATGCATCATCAATTACCCTATATACATAACCATTATATTTGTGTTCTGAAATGACCCCTCTCCCGTCATATGGCATAACATTTTCACTAGCATTCATTACTTCATCCATGTCTAATTCTAATATATATGGGACAAGAAAAGCTGCAGCAAAATTACTAGCTTGATGTTTTCCAATTAAATAATTTTTTGTCCTATATGTTTTATTAAAAATACGATATGTAACAACAGCATAATTATCTATTCTTTCATAATTTAGAACCTGACTATCCGCTTTGTTACTTTCACCAAATGTATAGATTTTGTTAATTCCTAAATCCTTTAATATGGTGCTTTGCATGTTAACCATAGGATTATCTATATTTAATATTGCACAACCTTCTTTTGAAAGCGCTTCAAAAATTTCACATTTTGCTTTACATATATTTTCTAAACTCCCTAGGCCCTCTCCTCCAATATGAGCTTCGTATATATTCGTAATAATAACCATGTCAGGTATTACAATCTTCGCAAGATTTCTAATTTCCCCAGCATTATTCATTCCAATTTCATTTACTGAAAAATTTATATCTTCTGCAAGAGAAGCAAGACTCAACGGAACTCCTGTGTGGTTATTATAGCTATCTTTATTAGCATATGTCTTACCAAAAGATGATAATATAGTTTTTAGAATTTCTTTAGTTGAAGTTTTTCCAGCACTTCCTGTGATAGCTATAAATTTCGCAGAAGAATTTTTTCTCTTAAATTCAGCAAGTTTATTCAGGGCTTTATATGAATCATCAACTATAATAACTCTTTTATCATCCTGTGGCCTTTCGCTAATAGCGCAGGATGCGCCTCTCTTAAATGCATCATCTATATAATAGGCTCCATGGTTGTTTATGCCAGGGAGCGCAACAAAAATATCTCCCTCTGTTATATCACAAGATGTATAACAAATATTTTTTGCATTTACATTGACATATATATCTCTACCTAGAGCCTTAGAAAGAGAATTAGAGTCCCAAATAATGTCCTTAGTCATCCAATTAGATACCTTTTCTTTCTAGGATATTCTGTTTAATTTCAGAAATCGCCTTTGCAGGATTTAAACCTTTTGGACAGGTTTTAGTGCAATTCATTATTGTATGACAACGATATAACTTAAATGGATCTTCAAGATCATCTAATCTTTCACCAGTAGCTTCATCTCTTGAATCAACAAGCCAGCGATTTGCTTGAAGAAGAATAGCTGGTCCCAAATATTTATCACCATTCCACCAATAACTTGGACATGAAGTTGAGCAACAAGCACATAATATACACTCATAAAGACCATCAAGCTTAGCCCTATCTTCTGGTGATTGCAACCTTTCCCCATTAGATGGAGGAGGAGAATCAGATTGAATCCAAGGCTTAATGGATTCATATTGTGCATAGAAATGAGACATATCCGATACAAGGTCTTTTACCACTTTCATATGAGGTAGTGGGTAAATCTTTACATCTCCTGAAATATCTTCTAACGGCTTAATGCATGCAAGAGTATTTGTTCCATCTATATTCATAGCGCAACTTCCACAAATGCCTTCTCGACAAGATCTTCTAAAAGTCAGCGTTGAATCTACTTCATTTTTTATTTTAATTAAAGCATCCAGCACCATAGGCCCACACTCACCCATATCAACTTCATAGCTATCTATTCTAGGGTTATTAGTAGAATCAGGATCATATCTATAAACCTTAAACTCTTTCAATTTCTTCGCCTTTTTACTAAGCTTAAAACTCTTGCCAGTTTTCACTTTAGAATTCGGTGGTAATCTTAACTCTGCCATATTGTCTACCCTGTTTAATATACTCTTTTCTTTAAGGGAACTGATTCAACTTCATCTGTAAGTGTCCTTAGCTGAACATCTTTATAATCAAGCTTTACGTTGCCTTTTTGATCAATCCAACCAAGACTATGCTTCAGCCATTTTTTATCATCTCGTTCAGGGTAATCCTCTCTAGCATGAGCACCTCTACTTTCTTTTCTTGCCGCGGCGGCGTGCATTGTAATAACTGCTTGAGCCAGAAGATTATCAAGTTCCAATGCTTCCACAAGATCACTATTCCAAATTAATGAACGATCAGATATCTGAATATTAGAATAATTTGCTCTATCTTTATCTATTTGTTTAACACCTTCTTGTAAAGTTTCTTCTGTTCTGAACACTGCTGCGTGATTTTGCATTGTCTTTTGCATTGCTAATCTTAAAGATGAAACTTTTATTTTACCATTTGCATTCCTAATTTTATCAAATCTATCTAATATGGCGTCGATTTTTGTTTTAGGAGTTACACTATGACTCGTGTTTGGTTTGATTAATTCTTTTGCCTTTAACGCTGCGCTCCTCCCAAAAACAACCAAGTCAAGTAATGAATTTGAACCTAATCTATTTGCTCCATGTACAGATACACATGCTGCTTCTCCTATTGCCATGAGTCCTTCAACTCTAACATTTTCTTTGCCATTCTTAGTCAATACTTCTGCATGATGATTGGTTGGTATCCCACCCATATTATAATGGACCGTTGGTAGAACAGGAATAGGCTCTTTCGTAACATCAACTCCTGCAAATATTTTTGCAGTTTCAGAAATACCCGGTAATCTAGAATGAAGTATTTCTTGTGATAAATGGTTAAGATGAAGAAATATATGGTCTTTATTTGGTCCTACACCTCTTCCAGCTCTTATTTCCATAGTCATTGCTCTCGCAACAACATCTCTTGATGCTAAATCTTTTGCATGAGGTGCATATCTTTCCATAAAACGTTCGCCCTCCGAATTAACTAAAAACCCTCCTTCTCCTCTAGAACCTTCAGTTATTAAACATCCAGACCCATAAATTCCAGTTGGGTGGAATTGAACAAACTCCATATCTTCAAGAGGAATTTCAGCTCTTGCACACATGCCTCCACCATCCCCTGTACATGTATGAGCTGAAGTGGCTGAAAAATATGCTCTACCATAACCACCTGTAGCTATAACAACTATGTGGGCTCTAAAAATATGAATTGAACCATCATCAAGATTCCATGCTACTACACCTTTACAGGCTCCACCTTCCATAATCAAATCAAGAGCAAAATATTCTACAAAGAACTTTGCCTGATGTTTTAAAGCTTGCTGATATAAAGTATGAAGTATAGCATGACCAGTTCTATCAGCAGCAGCACACGTTCTCTGTGCAGGTTTCCCTTCACCAAAATGAGTTGTCATCCCACCAAATGGTCTTTGATATATTTTTCCTTCTTCTGTCCTAGAAAAAGGGACGCCATAATGCTCAAGCTCTATAACAGCTTTCATAGCATTTTTACACATATATTCTATCGCATCTTGATCACCAAGCCAATCAGA
>JABDAD010000029.1 GCA_013289335.1 Alphaproteobacteria bacterium
TTTCCACCTTCTCCCACTGCTTTTATGGCTTTTTTTGTACTTTTTACAATTTCAGCATCTGCTTTATTACCAGTCTTTTCAGAATTTAATACATTAACATGAAGCCTTGTATCGCCTTCAAGCCACGATTGAGCCTGTCTTGCATTGTCTTGTGTTATTCTTGCTCTTTCTGCCTTATCTTTACTTAGTGATGCAAGAGTACCTGCATGTTTTGAGGTATGAAGTACTGTAAGCTCGTCACCTTCTTTAACTGCTGTTATTTTTTCAAAAGCATTTTTCATACCTGAAATTCTTCTTAACTGCGTTGGGATTTGATGGTTTCCAGCAATTATTTGAGGAGCATATTTTTTACACAATGCTTTTTCTTGATCGTCTAAAGCTTGGAACCATTTTGGTTTCTCTGTTGCAGGTACTGCATCATCTATAATTTGTGCATATTCCTTTTTTTGTTCTTTTGTTAAGCCTTTAAATGCAGCTTCTGCTTCAACTACATCATGTGATACTCCATCTGTACTTGTAATTCGAGATATAGTTGCAATATTATGATGCGCATCATTAAAATTCTGATAATCCTTCGCTACATTGAGTTTTGTTGCTGCTTTTGAAATTCCACCTTTGCGTAAAGTTGCCAGGAGATCTTCCTCATCTTTTTTATGTAATTCTTTTAGCTCTTCTTGTGTTTTTCGTGCTCTATCAGAGCTCTTGTTCATATAATCTATGGATTTCTCCAACAATTGAAATTTCAGCGTCGCTTTTGTTTCCTCTGATAATTTTGTATCGGTATCTACAACATCACAAGCAGCTCTGATAAGGTTGAGATGCTGCATCTCAAAACCTTCAGGGCCAAGTTCTTTAGTGCCATCTGCTCCCCTTGCATCTCTGATATAGACGCCATCTTTTTCTTGGATCATTACTCCCATTCTTGCGTCACGAGCAACTTCTAGGGCTTTTAATGCTTCCGAGAATTTTTCTGATGAGCCTGCTGCATCTTGTCCTAATATATGACTACGAGCACGAACGAGTAAATCAATCGCTTTTCTCCTATGATCACTTACTACATCATCTCTATTTACACTTAAAGGCGCTGGGTTATCTCTAAGATAAGATGTAGTAGTACTTAGAAGTTCCTCCTTTTCTCTTGTGAACTTGGCAAGAAGCGGGTCTATTTCCTCTGTGACTGGTCTGCCAGACATAACTATACCTTAATAATGTTTCTGAGTATAATCTATCTTAGACAATAGAAAATTAGAAGTTGCCAAAACATTAAAACATAATTATATAAAAAACCAGTGATAAATTAACACTATTTTTCTCTTTTGCTTGTAACTTTATGGGCAAGGCTTGAATATACAAATTTTTCTAAATCTCCATCCAAGACTCCTTGTGTATCTGAGGTTTCAACATTTGTTCTTAGGTCTTTTACCATCTGATACGGTTGTAGCACATAAGAACGTATCTGATGTCCCCATCCAATTTCTGATTTTGTAGAATTTTCATTTTGCAATGTTTGTTCCTTTTTTTGCATTTCAATTTCGTAGAGTCGTGCTTTCAGCATTTTCATGCATTCAGCTTTATTTTTATGCTGTGATCTATCATTCTGACATTGTACTGCTATATTTGTGGGTAGATGAGTAATACGTACGGCTGAATCGGTTGTGTTAACATGTTGTCCGCCAGCGCCTGAAGATCTATACGTATCTATTCTAAGATCTTTTTCTTCAATTTGGATATCAATTGTTTCGTCAATTTCAGGATAGACCCAGGCGCTTGCAAAACTTGTCATACGTTTGCCAGCAGCATTAAATGGAGATATTCTAACTAATCGATGAACTCCAGATTCAGTTTTGAACCAGCCATATGCATTATGCCCTTTAATTTTTATAGTACATGATTTTATTCCAGCTTCTTCGCCATTTAATAGATTTATAATTTCTGTTTTAAAATTTAATCTTTCAGCAAAACGTAAATACATACGCATCATCATTGATACAAAATCATGGCTTTCAGTACCACCGGCCCCAGCATTTATTTCTAAAAACGCGTTGCAATTATCAGCTTCACCTGAAAATAAACATTCTATTTCGTACTTCTTGCTTTTTTTTAATAATATTTTAAATTCTTTCTCAATCTGGTCTAAAACCTTTTCATCTGATTCTAATTCTGCAAGTTCAGACAATTCTATTAAATCAGAGAATGTTTTTTCCAAATCAATAAATCTATTAATCCTATCTTCAATAAAACAATTTTCTTTAAGCAGAATATATGCTTCCTGCTGATTATCCCAAAGATTTGGCTTTTCTGTTTCTATATTTAGTTTTTTGAATTTCTCTATTAAACTAGAGACATCAAAGTGACCTCCTAAGCAATTCAATCGATTGCTCAATAAGAATCTTTATATTTTCAATTTCAGAACGCATTTTTCACTACTTGTTTCAATATTTATGTTATATATACTCTTTATGTATTCGTAGATCAACAATATTCACCTCACTAGTTATGGAACAAAAATTAATTCGGAATTTTGCTATTATAGCTCACATAGACCATGGAAAATCAACTTTAGCTGATAGATTGATAGAAATTTGTGGAGGAATAGAAGCCAGAGAAATGACATCTCAAATTCTAGATTCTATGGATATTGAAAAAGAAAGAGGAATCACAATAAAAGCACAAACTGTGAGATTGTCTTATCTAGCACAAGACGGGAAAACTTATCAACTTAATCTTATGGATACTCCTGGTCATGTTGATTTTGCTTATGAGGTAAGTCGTTCGCTCTCGGCCTGTGAAGGATCTCTTTTGGTTGTAGATGCTAGTCAAGGTGTTGAAGCTCAGACTCTTGCGAATGTATATCAAGCTTTGGATAATAATCATGAAATCGTACCTGTAATAAATAAAGTAGATTTGTCTGCTGCTGAACCTGAAGCAGTTAGAAAACAAATTGAAGATGTAATAGGGATAGATAGTAGCGATGCATTGCTAATTTCAGCAAAAAGCGGTTTGGGAATTGAGGGGGTTTTGGAGGCGATAGTTACAAGACTTCCTGCTCCGCGAGGAGATATTGCAAAAACATTAAAAGCTTTGCTTGTAGATAGTTGGTATGATACTTATCTTGGTGTTATTATTCTTGTCAGAGTGGTTGATGGTATTCTTAAAAAAGGAATGAAAATCAAGATGATGTCTAATGATTCTACATATACTGTGGATAGTATTGGATATACGACACCAAAAAAACATTATATTCAGGAATTATCAGCAGGTGAGATAGGTTTTATAACCGCTTCAATAAAGCAAGTTTCAGATTGTAAGATTGGTGATACAATTACAGACGAAAAAATGCCTTGCATGGAAGCTTTGCCAGGATTTAAACCTAATATGCCAGTAGTTTTTTGTGGACTTTACCCTGCAGATGCATCAAATTTTGATCGCCTGAAAGATTCATTAGCAAAGCTTAGACTTAATGATGCAAGTTTTGAATTTGAAATGGAGACATCGAATGCCCTTGGTTTTGGTTTTAGATGCGGCTTTCTTGGGTTATTACATCTCGAAATTATTCAGGAAAGGTTAGATAGAGAATTTGATATAGATATGATTACTACTGCTCCTAGCGTAATATATAAAGTCTATAAAAGAGATGGAAATCTTCTTGATGTTCATAATCCAGCCGATTTGCCAGACGTTCAGATGATAGAATATATTGAAGAACCATGGGTAAAATCTACAATTATTGTGCCAGATGAATTTCTTGGCAATATTCTATCTCTTTGTACAGATAAAAGAGGAGTGCAACAAGACCTCACATACGTAGGGAGTAGAGCAATGGTAGTTTACAGGCTCCCATTAAATGAGATAGTATTTGATTTTTATGATAAGTTAAAATCATGTTCCAAAGGTTACGCTAGTTTTGATTGGTATATGGATGGATATGAGCAAGGAGATCTTGTAAAACTTACTATTCTTGTGAATGCAGAACCTGTAGATGCGCTTGCAACTATAGTACATAAATCTCGTTGTGAATCAAGGGGTAGGGAACTTTGCGAAAGGCTTAAAGAGCTTATTCCAGCTCAACTTTTTCAAATAGCAATTCAAGCTGCGATTGGAGGAAGAATTATAGCTCGAGAAACTGTAAGAGCTCTAAGAAAAGATGTGCTTGCAAAATGTTACGGTGGTGATATTTCTAGAAAAAGAAAATTACTTGATAAACAAAAAGCTGGCAAAAAACGCATGAGAAATATTGGTAATGTTGAAATACCGCAAAGCGCATTTGTGGCTGCATTAAAAATTAGTGATTAGTATTTGGAGGAGAAATGATATATCAACAAACTTCTATTACAATTGGTTCGAATTTAGAGAGTGCGTGGAATATTTTAAAAAAATCCATGACAACTGCTGAAATGCCAAACATATTCCCATCTTGCTTAAAAATTGAGATTGAAGAAGATTGTGACGGACGAATTCATAGAAAGATATTTTTTGCAAATTCTATTGAAAAAGAAGTGGTTACAGTAAATTTTTCTCAATATCGAATAAATTCAGTAGCTAAAACAAATCCGAATTACTTTGGAGAAATCTCATATATTTTACTTAGGCCAAGTGAGTCATTCCTAAACGAGCAGCAATGTTCACTAGTCATAGTATCTGCGTGGAGAATGCATCCTGGGATCTTAGCGGCACCAACTATAGATAAGATGGATTATATAAAAAAAATTGGAAAAAATTTGAAAAAAGAGATAGAACGCTAACTCAATACTACAAATAGCGTAGTAATAAAAAAAACTCTTCTCAACTTCATATTTGTCCATCAAAAAAAATGATTTACTACTATATATTGTGTAGCAAACGGAAATAACATACAAAATATATAATTATGATATTGTAATTACTGTTTTCTAATAATAGAATCCACTCTGTTATATATAGTAATTTAATTTGAGTTTTACGCTAGGTGTGACGAGCGAAGCTATTTTTATCATTCCTGCGAAAACAGTGATCATCTAAAAAATAGATCACGCATTTAATGCGGAAGACTGAGAGTAGTAAAACAACGTCTCCCATGTTCAAAGTAATTCACTATATATGGTTTTATTTTAATTAGACCTTATACATCAGTTAACATTGGAAAAAAATATTATGGCAGCTAAAGAACAAAAATTTGAAGTAAAAAAAGATTCTAAAAGAAATTCACTTCTTACATCCTTTGGAAAGGCTGTATTGAAAGATAGATATTTGCTTGATGGTGAAGATTTTCAAGATTTGTTTGCTAGGGTAGCTGGATACTACTCAAGTGATAAAGAACATGCACAAAGGCTTTATGATTATATAAGCAAATTGTGGTTTATGCCTGCAACTCCCATACTTAGCAATGGTGGAACAGACCGTGGAATGCCAATATCTTGTTTTTTAAATGAGACTACTGATAGTTTGGATGGGATAGTCAAATTATGGACAGAAAATGTATGGCTTGCAGCAAGAGGAGGTGGGATAGGGAGCTACTGGGGTAATGTTAGATCAATCAATGAAAGAGTTAGAGATAATGGTAAAACTTCTGGTATTATTCCTTTTATCAAAGTCCAAGATTCTATGACGCTTGCAATCTCGCAAGGTTCACTCAGAAGAGGAAGTTCTGCTGTATATCTTCCTATTGATCATCCAGAAATAGAAGAATTTATCGACATTAGAAGACCAACAGGAGGAGATCCCAACAGAAAAGCTTTAAATATCCATCATGGTGTATGTATTAGTGATGCTTTTATGTTAGCTGTTGAAAATGGTACAGAATGGGATTTAAAAAGCCCATTAGATGGCAAAGTGCTACATACATTAAAAGCTAGAGATTTATGGATAAAATTGCTCACAACTCGGATTGAAACTGGGGAACCTTATTTATTATTTATTGATGCTGTTAACAAAGCAGTTCCAACACATCATAGAAAGCTTGGTTTAATGGTTAAAACATCGAACTTATGTAGCGAAATTACCCTTCCTACAGGTGTAGATCATCTAGGAAATGAGCGTACAGCTGTATGTTGTCTTTCTTCTATGAATGTTGAATATTTTGAGGAATGGCAGCATAATAAAGATTTTATGCCTGACATAATGCGTTTTCTTGATAATGTTTTACAAGATTTTATTGATACTGCGCCAGATACCATGGAACGTGCTAAATATTCTGCTATGAGAGAAAGGAGTGTAGGGCTTGGAGTAATGGGCCTTCATTCATTTTTTCAGTCTCAAAATGTCCCAATAGAATCTGTCATGTCTAAAGTGTGGAACAAGAAAATATTTGAGCATATAAACAAAGAGGTGACACGTGCTTCTGAGATACTAGCTGGTGAAAGAGGTCCCTGCCCAGATGCAGCAGAATGTGGAATAAATCAAAGATTTTCTTATAAAACTGCTATTGCACCAACTGCCTCTATATCGATTATTGCTGGTAATTCTTCTCCAGGAATAGAGCCGTATGCTGCTAATAGCTTTACACAAAAAACTCTTTCAGGTTCTTTTACAGTAAAAAATAAGAATTTAGAGAAATTACTAGAAAGCAAAGGTTTCAATAATGATCAAGTATGGTCATCAATATCAACTCACGAAGGGTCAGTGCAACATTTAACATTTTTATCTCAGCTTGAAAAAGATACTTTTAAGACAGCGTATGAGATTGATCAGATGTGGCTTATAGAGCTAGCTGCAGATAGGACTCTTTTAATATGTCAGTCTCAATCATTAAATGTTTTTGTACCATGTAATGTAACTAAGAAATATTTGCATGATGTGCATTTTTCAGCATGGAAAAAAGGAATAAAAAGCTTATATTATGCTCGTTCAACTTCGATTCAAAGAGCTGACAAAGTTTCGCATTCTGTTGAATCTGTTGAAATAAATAAAGATAAATATGATGAATGTCTTGCTTGCCAATAAAAATTTATTAAATAAGAGAAAATAACTATGTCACTATTAAACGCAACACCGATTTATAAACCTTTTTCATATCCTTGGGCTTATGAAGCTTGGCATATTCAACAAAAGATTCATTGGCTTCCAGAGGAAGTGCCATTAGCTGATGATATAAAAGATTGGAAATATAATCTTTCGCCAGGTGAAAAACATCTTCTTACGCAAATTTTTAGGTTTTTTACTCAGGCAGATATTGAAGTGAATAATTGTTATATGAAGCATTACTCTAGGGTATTTCAGCCAACTGAAATCCAGATGATGCTTGCATCTTTTTCTAATATGGAAACAATACATATTGCTGCATATTCGCATTTACTTGATACCATTGGACTTCCTGAAGTAGAATATCAAGCTTTTCTTAAATATAAAGAAATGAAGGATAAGTACGATTACATGAAGCAATTCGGTGTTGAAACAAAGGAAGATATAGCTACAACACTTGCGGTATTTGGAGCCTTTACAGAGGGTTTACAACTTTTCGCATCCTTTGCAATTCTTTTGAACTTTCCTAGATTTAATAAAATGAAAGGTATGGGACAAATTATAACATGGTCAGTAAGGGATGAAACTTTGCATACTAACTCTATCATCCAGTTGTTTAAAACATTTTGTCATGAAAATCCAGAAGTATGGTCTGAGCAGCTAAAAAGCCGCTTATATGAAGCATGTGCAACCATAGTACACTTTGAAGATGCTTTTATTGATCTTGCTTTTGAAGTAGGTGGTATTGAAGGTTTAACTTCTAGGGACGTTAAAAAATATATTAGATATATAGCAGATAGAAGATTGCTACAATTAGGCCTTAAAGAGATTTATATGGTAGAGATTAATCCCCTTCCTTGGCTTGATGAGATTTTAAATGGGGTTGAGCACGCTAATTTTTTTGAAAATAGAGTAACTGAATATACTAAAGCCGCAACAATTGGTTCATGGGAAGATATATTTAATGATATGGATGGTGTTACAAGCAGCAAAG
>JABDAD010000030.1 GCA_013289335.1 Alphaproteobacteria bacterium
TATATCCAAATTTACGAATGATTCTTGTAATTGTTTTACTTCATCTGATACACTAAATTCATAAGATTTTTTGTCTTTATTTTCATTTTTATTCCATAAATCAATTAATGTAGCCTTTATTTTAGAGGTAATGTCTAAAGAAGATATAGTAAATTGGTTATCAAATTTTTGTGCTTTTGCAATTTCTTTCTCAGTTTTTTTGATTTCATAAATAATAGGCTCAATATTCTTTGCATAGATTATATCTTTTCCATCATTATATACAAATGTTTCACTTGTACTATCGCCATATGACGATTCAGACATAGAAACAGATGATTCCATATTTGAATATGTACTAAAATCTGAGATTTTGTTTTGAGTTACTGAAATTGCGTCAGAAGTAGTTTCTACATGATTTGCCTCTATACCCTTAGCCACAGTTTCGAAATCTGGAACATCTTCATTTCTTGAGTCAGTATCATAGTCTGTAGTATAATCTGATAGCGAGTCATCATCAAAAGCTATTCCATAACTTCCGTCTGTATCATAATAGTCTGTAGTAAAACTTGGTAGAGGGTCATCATCAAAAACTGTCACAATTTCGAAATCTGGAACATCTCCATTTCTTGAGTCAGTATCATAGTCTGTAGTATAATCTGATAGCGAGTCATCATCAAAAGCTATTCCTCTTCTATATTCATCAAGCTGTGCTCGATAGTCTTCTGTAGTTGGTCCAAAGGCAGCTGATGTTCTTTCTGATACAAATTGTCCTTTAATTCTATCAATTCTTGATTGTCTCTCATGATAAGCCAAATTTCCATTTTCAATTGCTGTTAATTGAGAAGTAGTCAGTTCTGGAGCTGGCTTATTACCAGTAGGTCTAGGACTTATAAATTGCTTTTTTAACTCTTTTTCATAAATAGAAGGAGCAGACTGAAAATCAATCTCTGGAGAGTCATCATTATCATAATCAAATATCTTCATGGGATTATCATAAGTTCTTATCTCATTAGGTGCAACTTCTGGTAATGGTATAGATCTTAAAACTTTCTGATCTTTGGTATCGTTTTGTAATTCACGAAAAGTACTGTTATATATGCCATAGGGCCTTCTGTCTGCGCCCCCTCTTTCTGATTCTTCAATATTCTTTCTAGCTTGTGCAAGCCGTGTTTGCGCAATAATTTTTGTAGGCGCATTAACACTTGTAGGCCAGTTTAATTTTGGTGGCGTGTGTGGTGCAGGCGCTGCCGAAGGTGGTGGCGTGTGTGGTCTCTCCACTGCTGGAGCAGCGGGGTCTAGCATATAATCTTCATTATCACTTAGAATTAATGTAGGACTATAATCACTAGATGATGATGAATAATTCAAATCTACTGGTGATCTTGGTGGCGATATTGGAGGTGGAGGAGGTAGTATATCATCATCTCCGCCTTTTGTATAAAGCTCATGGAACGGTTTTGCGTCAACAAAACCTAATGCAAATAATTGTGGTGTTACTTGCTCCTGCACCGCTGCAGGTGATGGTGGCGTGTGTGGTGCAGGCGCTGCCGGAGGTGCAATATAAGCATTTGGCTGTTGTGAATATTGATCTGCTGGTGCTGTTGGAGTAGCAAAAACATGGTTTTCAGCCATCTCTAATACTCGTGGAGGTTGAGGAGACAATGTTGCTTGTGGTTGTGATGAAGCAACCTGCTTCTGTGGCTTTGTTATGTTTCTCTCGAACCAGGACGTGATACTATTAATTTTGTTGAGAATGAACCCACTAAGTAGGCTTCTACTAGATGCTTCAACATTTATTGGCGCGCAAATAGATGTCATAAAAATCGATATTAATACAAATTTATTTACTTTCATTTGTATACCTCTATGAACAAAAATTAATAAAATTGTAAAATATACTACTATATAGTAGAAATTATGCGGATAATAGACTATAGATTAATAAATGTCAAGGATTTTTCGATAAAATCCTGATAAATTTTAAGAAATTTCAATATTTCTATTAAAAAATTAAAAGTCTTTAATTAAAAATTTGATGAAATATACGGTTTAGGCTGTGCATAGTCATTGAATTTGGATATGTGCTGCTGTTACTCTTCCAGTTATTCAGTATTTTATGTGGGATCTATTCTTAAAAAGAGAGATCCCTGCTTTCGCAGGGATGAGGACGACTATCTGGGGTTGCATGTAGAATGAGGTCATACCTTGCAGAGATGAGATAGGTTATTTTGACTCAGTATGCTTATCTGTATATTCAAAGTCTTTAAGCATATACCCACGTCCCCAGATTGTTTCAATATAGTTTGTGCCGTCAGCAGCATCAGCTAATTTTTTGCGAAGCTTACATACAAATACGTCGATAATTTTAATTTCAGGCTCATCCAATCCTCCATACAGGTGACTTATGAACATCTCTTTTGTAAGAACTGTACCTTTTCTCATGGCAAGCAACTCAAGAATTGCATATTCTTTGTTTGTTAGATGAACAGTTTTGCCATCAACTTCGACAACTCGTGTATCAAGATTTATTGCTACTTTATCAAATCTAATAACAGATTCAGAATGGCCTTTAGAACGACGTACTATAGCCTGAATTCGTGCTATTAATTCACCTTTATTGAAAGGTTTGGTTAAATAATCATCAGCACCAAAACCGAGTCCTTTTATTTTTTGGTCAGCAGAAGAAAGGCCTGATAAGATCAGAATAGGAATTTTAACTTTGGCAGAACGTAATCTTAGCAAGACTTCGTAACCATCAATGTCTGGAAGCATAAGGTCCAGCACAATAATATCATAATTATAAATACGTCCAATTTCTAATCCATCTTCACCTAATTCTGCTGTGTCACATATAATTCCTTCTGATGCAAGAGCTAATTCGACAGAACGAGCAGTTGCGGGATCATCTTCAATAAGTAGTACTCTCATAATAACCTAAATTTCATTAATTAAATAACATTAACTTTTTATACCTCAAGAAACTGCTTTGCAAATATCTTGCTTTGGTATTATATTAAACCAAATTAGTATTGATTTATTACATGTTAATGTTTGACAGACGCAATTATTGACATAAAAAAATTGTTCTTGCAAGCATTATTTCATATTTTTTGCAAAAAGATTAATAATTTTCTTGAAAGCAAATAAACTATCCTAGTTTTTTTGTAAAATTTTTGGTTTAGAAATCAAACCTAATATTTGAAATTTTCATTAAAAATTCGGACTTTGATGAAAATTCAATAATTTGGTTTTTGTGTTTTAGTTGGTTTTTAAACCACGTATTTTGTCTTTTTGCATATTGTCTTGTTTTTGTTTGTGCTAATGCAATTGCTGCTTCTATTGAAATTTCATGTCTTATATAGGATTTCAACTCCTGAAATCCTATAGCTGCGGTAGGGCCACAGTTAACGTCTTGATGTGTTTTTAGGAAGCTCTCTATTTCTTCTATAGCGCCATTTTCAATAAAGGAAACAAACCTATCATTACAACTTTTATATAAAAACTCTCTTTCAGGTTTCATATAAAAAATTGTAGTTGAGATATTTAGTAATGGAGATTTTTTACTCAAGTTTCTATAAGATAATATAGAGTTTCCAGTGAATTTTTTTACACTATACGCTCTAATTATTCTTTGAGAATCATTTTTATTCAATATTTTAGCAGTATTTTTATCCAAAATTTCCAATTCTTGATATAGATTTCCTAACCCTTTTTTCTTGATGATTTCTTCGGCTTCAAGCCTGATCTCTTTAGGAATTTTAGGAATTGAAGAAATACCATTTATCAAAGCATTAATATACATACCAGTTCCTCCTGTAAAAATTGGTACATAATTATTTTTGAGTGATATCACGATTGCTTTTTTCGCATCATCAATATAATTTGCAACTGAATATTGGGTATTAGAGTCTACAAAATTATATAATAAATGACTTATTTCTCTTTTGTCTGCTGTGCTGGGAGAAGATGTAATCACTTCTAAATCTGTATAGACTTGCATAGAATCTGAATTAATTATGCATCCATTAATCTCTTTTGCTATTTTAGTAGCAAGAGCAGACTTTCCTGACGCTGTAGGACCACAGATAATTATGGCGTGTTTAACTGATTTTGAGGCCAAATTCGCTAATCAATCCATTGAGTTCATGAATTATATATGTAAGATTATCTTCGCTATTTGCTTCGCATCTAATAATAATAGCTCCTTGAGTATTGGAGGCTCTTGCAAGCCACCATCCGTATTCTTTATTAACTCTTATGCCATCGATATCTATAAATTCGACATTTAGTTTACTAAGTTTATCTTTTAATTTAGATATAATTTTAAATTTCGCACTTTCAGGTACATCTAGTCTAATTTCTGGAGTATTATAAATTTTTGGAAATAATTCTAACATTTCATCCATTGTTATTTTTGACCTACTTAATATTGAAAGCAATCTTATTGCTGCATAAATGGCATCGTCAAAACCTAAATATCCGTCTGCAAAGAAAATATGCCCGCTCATTTCTCCTGCGATTTCAGCAGAACATTCCTGCATTTTTGCTTTTATCAATGAATGACCAGTTTTCCACATTATGGCTTTTCCACCTAAACTAGATACATAATCGAAAAGAACTTTGCTAGTTTTTACATCAGCAATGATAATGCTTCCAGGTTTACGGTCAAGAAGCTCTTTTGAGTATATACATAGTAGTTCATCACCAAATACTATTTTCCCATTTTTAGTAACTACACCTATTCTGTCGCCATCTCCATCGAAAGCTACTCCTATGTCAGCATTCAATTTCTCAACTTCATCAATAAGTTGAGTAAGATTTTCTGGAATAGTAGGATCAGGATGATGATTAGGGAAATTTCCATCAACTTCTCTGTTTATGATAAAATTTTGATTTGGCAGTTTGTTAATGAGCTCACTTATTATATCACCAGAGGATCCATTCCCTGTATCCCATACTACTTTAAGATCACGACTAATTTCAAATCCTTTTAATAGATTTTCAATATAATGAGGACGAATATTGACATTAAACACTTTCGCTTCTTTGGCTTTATATTTTTTAGTATCTTTAACAATATTTGCATATAGAATTTGAATTTTCTCACCAAAGAATGAAGTGCCTTCAGCGATCATTTTGAATCCATTATCATCTTTTTGGTTATGCGAACCGGTAATCATTATACTACCAGCTGGATATAATTTTTTATCAGCAAAATACAGAAGCGGTGAATGCGAAAGCCCTATTGAACTTATCTCAGCACCAGCGTCTGAAAGTCCAGAAACGAGAGCTTTATACAGCAAAGGTGTGCTAAGCCTTCCGTCAAAACCTATAACAATTCTATTATTTGATGTGGCCATATTCATTTTAGCGAAATGCCAACCAATATTATATGCGAGTTCTGCATTCAGATTTTTTTGGCTATTGCCTCTTATGTCGTAAGCTCTGAAGACTGTTTTATCTATTGTTACCAAAATATTTTGATCCTTTTAAAACTGCGCGTATAATAGCATAAATGATACAATAGGTAAATTTAATTTATGAAAATATTGAGCTTTGATACAAGTAACATTTATAGTTCTGTCTCTATTTCAGACGGAGATAATATTTTATATGCAAAAAAAGATCTTACTCCAAATGCTCAAGCAGAAAAGCTCGTTTTTTTAATAGAGGAGGCTTTAGAAAAGAGTAATCTCACTTACCCTGATATAAATTATTTGGCCGTTTCTTGTGGTCCTGGAAGTTTTACTGGAATCAGAATAGCTCTCGCAACAGCTAGAGGGATTTTACTGTCAGCTAATCATATAAAACCGATAGCTGTAAATAATTTTCAAATGATAAATTATAGAATTAGGCAACAATTTATGGCTTTTGATCACGCAATTACGACTGTAAATGCGCATAGAGAGCAACTCTATCTCCAGGTTTTTAATAAAAAAAATGAACAAACTGAGCCTATACTTGTAAATTTAGAGGAGGCCAAAGAGCTTGTTCAAAAAATGGATGGTATAAAAGTACTTGGCGGAAGTGGATTGGATCAGATATTCAATATAGCTTCTTATAATCATTATGGAGAAATTGTAATTCTACCTAGATTTGCTTATCCTGATGCTAGATTTATCTGTAAGCTTGCTCACATCCAAATTATTCAGCATAAAGAAAATACAAATATTGAGCCACTATATATACGTGTCCCTGATGCTAAATTACCATTAATGGGGTTTTCCCGACAGTCCCTTTAGGTCTATTTTGTTATCAAAATTTGTTTTCGGTGGTTGAATATTAGTTATATGCTCCGTTTCTCAACTTCATGTTTCCTAAAAATATCTCCAAAATTATTCGACTATATAATTATATTACATCGTTACTTTTCATTCGCCAAAGGAGCCTTACTGTATTTTCTCTTGACCATTCATATAGTTGACAAGCGCTTTTGGAATATTTATAGAACCATCTTCATTTTGATAATTTTCTAAAATAGCAACTATGGTTCTGCCTATTGGTAAGCCAGAACCATTTAATGTATGAGCATAAATTGTGCTATTTGATCCAAATTCCCTATATCTTGCTTTAATTCTTCGAGATTGATAATCTCCACAAATGGAGCAGCTTGAGATTTCTCTATACTTATTTTGTGCAGGCAACCATACCTCCAGATCATATGTTTTTTTTGCTGAATGCCCCATGTCTCCAGTGCAAAGTAACATTACTCTATAAGGTAATTCAAGCTTTTGTAGTATTGTTTCAGCAGCATTTGTAATATATTCATGTTCTTCTGTGGATTCATCAACAGTTGAAATCGATACAAGCTCAACCTTTCCAAACTGGTGCATACGTATCATTCCTCGTGTATCTTTGCCTGCGCTACCTGCTTCAGACCTGAAACATTGAGTGTAGGCTACAAAACGCATCGGCAACTGCTCTTTGGGAATAATTTTATCTGCTACTAAATTTACTAGAGAAACTTCAGAATTGGGTATTAATCGGTGGCCCGTGGTAGTAAGAAATGAATCTTCAGCAAATTTTGGCAATTGGCCTACACCATACATTGCTTCTTCTTTAACAAGATATGGAGGAGATATTTCTAAAAAACCAAATTCTTTTGTATGAACATCTATCATAAAATTTATTAGAGCCCTTTCAAGTTTTGCAA
>JABDAD010000031.1 GCA_013289335.1 Alphaproteobacteria bacterium
AAAAGAAGTAAATGATGAAAATGGAGTGTTTCTCGGCAAAGTTGGAGTGTTAGGAATCGTTTCTGAAAAACCTAAACATATAGATCTAAATCTTATTGAGGCAATAAGATTTACATTAGATGACATTTATACCATCTCAACAATGACAATAGTATCTATAAAACAGATGATACTTGGCACAAGATCTGCAGGAGAATTAAGAGGCACTTTCACAATAGCAAAACAATCAGGCGACTCATTAAACGGAGGGATTGGAGAATTTTTAATTTATATTGCTATGCTCTCAATAAATATAGGATTTGTAAATCTTCTGCCTATTCCAATTTTAGATGGGGGACATATGGTATTTTGCTTATACGAAATTATATTCAGAACAAGACCAAACAAAAAAGTTGAATCATTGCTAAATAAGATTGGTATTATGATAATTATTTTTATGTTTGTAATTTCTACTTCAAATGATATAAAAGCAATATTATTTTGATTATTAGGAATTCCTTATTATGAGATCTAAAAGCAAATCTTTAATTGTTTCGTTATTACTTTCCTCTAGTATGCTCGCGAGTGTTTCAGCTTTTGCTGATAAAATAAAAAATATAGATGTTTTCGGCAATGAGAGGGTAGAGAAAGAAACCATAATAAATTATATTTCATTAAAAACAAATCAAGACTTTGAACAAGCTAAACTTCTTGAATCGGTAAAGGAACTATACAAAACCGATTTATTCAATGATGTATCTATAAAGTTTTTAAATGGTGTACTTCAAGTTTATGTAAAGGAAACACCTCTTATAACTAAAGTTCAATTTAACGGTAATTCAAGAATCAAAACAGGTGTTCTTTCCAAGGAAATTATATCTCATCAAGGTTCATCTTTGAGAAATTCTGACGTAAAGCTTGATGTTGAAAAAATTAAAGAAATTTATAGAAAATCTGGAAGATATGCAATCAATGTTACATCCAAAATAGATAATATTGGGAATAATAGAGTTAAATTAATATTTGACATAGCTGAGGGCCCAAAAACAGGAATTAGATACATTAATTTTGTCGGAAACAATAATTATAAGGATAGTGAGCTACGTTCTATTATTATTACAAAGCAATCTGCTTGGTTTAGATTTATGGATTCAAGCGATACATATGATCCAGATAGAGTTGAATATGATAAATATTTATTGAAACGTTTCTATAATTCTATTGGATATGCAGATTTTAGAATTATATCCGCCGTAGCACGATTATCTTCAACACGCGAAAATTTTACATTAACCTATACTATAGAAGAAGGTGACCAATATACCTATGGAGATGTTGATGTTGCTAGTAATGTAAAAGAAATTGATGCCAAGCAATTCAGTGGTCTTATCTCTATAAAAAAAGGAAGAATCTATAACGCATCGGAGTTGGAAGCTATTTCAGAACTAATAAATGATAGATTGGCAGACATGGGATATACAGGAGCCATAATTTATCCAGAAGAAAGGAAAGACAAGATCAACAAAACTATCTCAATTAAGTTTATTATTGAAAAAGCCTCAAAGACGTATCTTGATAAAATTAATATTAATGGAAATCTTAAAACCCGTGATTCGGTAATTCGTCGCCAATTTAAGATAAGTGAAGGTGATTTATTTAATAGATCAGCTATTGTAGCTGGTGAAAGAAACATAAGAAATCTTGACTATTTCGAAACTGTTGCAGTTGATGTAGAGCAATCTCCTTCAGGAAATAATAAAGCTGACGTTAATATTAACGTTGAGGAAAAATCAACTTCTTCTATACAGTTTGAGGTTGGTTATAATAGTATGGAAGGACCTGTTGGCAGAGTGAATTTCGTCGAAAGAAACCTTCTTGGTACTGGTAGATATTTAACCATCGGTGTAGATAAGTATAGAAAGAAAATAAGCCAACATATCGGAATTACAGACCCATATTTTATGGATAAGGAATTGCTTTTCGGTGGTTCAGTATTTAGAGTGGATGCAAAATCAGGGAGTGAGCATACTCCTTATAGTATAAAATCTGTGGGTGGGAATTTACGAGCTGGTTATGAACTTGCAACAGATTTAAGACATGATATTTTCTATACATTAAAAAGAGACGAAATTGGTGGTGGAACCAGAAATTCTCCTTCAATTTTTATTAGAGAACAATATGGTGTTATTCATACTTCTTCTATAGCCAACTCTCTTACATATGACAAATTAGATAGTACTATTGTTCCTAAAAACGGCTATATAGTCTCTTTTACAGAAACAGATGCTGGTCTTGGCGGAGACAATAAATTTGTTAAGCATGAAATTGATTTCAAAATCTTTAAGTCATTCTTTAATAATGACTATACTGTTAAAATTGCTGTGGATGCTGGACAAATTAATGGTTGGGGTGGCAAAAAAGTAAGAATTGGCGACAGAACAAACCTCGGAGATTATTCCTTTAGAGGGTTTGCACCAGCCGGTATTGGCCCAAGAGTTAAAGGAACAAACGAGGCGCTAGGAGGAAAAAATTACTATACAATAACACCAGAACTCCTTTTTCCTCTTGGGTTACCGAAAGAATTTAATGTCTCAGGTGCCCTCTTTTCTGATATAGGTAGTTTATGGGGGTTTGATGTTATTGACTCTGCTTATAGTAGGGATATGGTAAATGACTCATCTGCCCCTCGTGTAAGTGTAGGTATGGGTATACTATGGGTGACTCGTTTTGCACCAATCAGATTGGATTATGCAATACCAATTAAGAAACAAAAATTTGATGAAACTCAACGTTGGACATTTAGATTTTCAACAAGTTTCTAGATTAGGAGGAAGTAATAATGAGAAAAGTAAGATACATAAATTTACTGTTTTTGGCGATTTCAATCTGTGCTTGCGGTGTGCAAGAAAAAGCTCCAGTCGAATATGGACCAGGCATTTCCTCACTCTCCTCCAAATCTTCCAACAATAATAACAACAAAATATCATCAAAATCTTTTGATATATCAGAAAATAACAATATCATAGATGATGGTGAAACCTCTGAGAATCCTCATGAAAATTACTTGCACGAAAAGAATAAAATCACAATATCTAATGATCATGATTTAGATAATGAGCTCAATTCTTTGAATGAAAACAGAGAGCAATTAAAAAAAGAACATAAAGAAAATAAACCTGTTAATGATGCTACCAGTACAAAAAATCTTAAGTCAGAAATGGACGAGGATCATGCTAATCCTTTGCCATTATCAGTAACCGAGCAACCAAAATTTCTGATGCCAGTGCATGGTAAAATTATTACTAAATTTGGCGAATTTTTTAATGGCTCTAAGTTAAACGGAATAAATATTGAAGCTATTCTTGGATCTTCTGTTATTGCAGTAGAAGGAGGAAATGTTATACATGTTGGAGAAGATAATAAATTTGGAAAAATTATTATAATAAAGCTTAATGATAAGGACGTTCAGACGGCGTATGCTTATCTAGAAAAAACGAATGTACAAAAAGGAGAAATTGTACAAAAAGGAGACGAAATAGGCACTGTAGGAAAAGAACCAAATTCTGGAAAATCTATGCTGCATTTTGCCATAAGGGAAGGAAAATTATTAGTAGATCCAGAAAAATATCTAAAATGATAGGGATACATTTTCTGAAGAATAGATATCCAGCATTTAATGCGAGATTATCTTAAGAAAAGAGATTCGTGGTCTTCGCGGGAATGATGAAAATATCTTCACTCGTCACTCCTAGTCATAATATATCCAAGTTAATTGACTATATATGACCACTTATCATTTTTATCCATTCTTCCTCGTATAAAATCTTAACTCCGTGTTTTTCTGCTTCTTTAAATTTACTTCCTGGATTATCCCCGACAACCAAAAAATCTGTCTTACTTGTTACAGAATTTGTAACTTTCCCTCCAAGTGTTTCAACTATATTTTTTGCTTCAGCCCTAGATTGTAAATTCATTGTTCCAGTAAATACTATTATTTTATCAGATAATATCCCTCTATTACTCACAAGATAATCCTGAATATTCAGCATATTCATCAAATCTTGAAATAAATCTATATTATTTTCATAACTAAAAAAACTACACAGAGAACCAATAATAGTCTCTCCTATACCGTTTACCTCATCTAGTTGATTTTTTATTATCTGATCATTTTTTACCAATTTTTTCATTGACTCGAGAAAATTTGTAGGAGTTTTATAAATTTTTGCAAGTAGCAATGCTGTAATCTCACCTATGTTTCTTATACCAAGAGATAAAATAAGACGGTCAAAAGAGATAGTTTTAGCTTTTTCTATATTATTTTTTAAATTTTCTACAGATATTGCTCCCCAGCCCTCTTCATACATAAGTTTTTGTAACTTCTCTGAATATGGCAATTTTATTATATCTTGTGGAGATTCAATATATTTTTTTTCTAGAAGGAGCTCAATTTGTTTTACACCTAAACCATCAATATTTAAACATGATTTTGAAACAAAATATACTAATCTTTCAGATATTTGTGCTTTACAAAATAAGCTATTTTCACATCTTATTATCGCATCACCCTCAACTTTTATAACTGGTTTTAAGCAAGATGGACAATGAGTCGGAGGAAGGAATTTTTGTGCATCTTCTGATCTTTCATTGAAACATACTTCCATTATTTTTGGAATCACATCTCCAGCCCTTTGTAAAACAACAATATCTCCTTCACGAATATCTTTTCTTTCAATTTCATCGAAATTATGGAGGCTTGCCCTTATTACAACAACACCTCCTATAGAAATAGGCTCAAGCACAGCAACTGGAGTTAACGTACCAGTTCTACCAACTTGTATAATTATATTATTTAATTTTGTTTTTCCAAGAGATGCTGGAAATTTATGAGCAATTGCAAACCTTGGCACTTTCCCTATAAAGCCCAGTCTCTTACATAAAGCAAAATCATTTATTTTGTAAACCACACCATCTATTTCAAAAGGCAATTCTTCTCTCATAGTCATCATTTTATCGTAATAATTTGTTATTTCAGTTGGAGAATTACAAATTTCTATAATTGGCGGAAGTATAAAATTTAGATCTTGTAAATTTTTTAGAAGATCAGACTGCTGTGTTGCAAAAATTTCTGACGAATGGCCTATAGAATAAACAAAATATTTAAGTGGACGCTCTGACGTTATCTTGCTATCTAATTGCCTTAAAGAACCAGCAGCAGCATTCCTCGGATTAGCAAAAATTTGTTTACCTAAAATTTTTTGCTTTTCATTAAGACGTGTAAAATCTGACTTATCTATGTAGATCTCTCCTCTTATTTCTAGTTCTTGAATTTTGGTGTCTATTTCAGTTGGCAAATTTTTTATGGTTAGAATATTTTGTGTTATATCCTCACCGTATTCTCCGTCACCTCTTGTGCTTCCAGAATATAATTTTCCATTTATATATGTAGCGCTAAAAGATAGTCCATCAATTTTAGGCTCAGCAACAATTTCTGGAATAAAGTCGATTTTTAAGTATTTTTGGACTCTTTCAATAAAATTACTTATCTCTTCCTTCTCAAAGATGTTAGAGAGAGAAAGCATGGGCACTTTATGCTTAACTTTCTTAAATTTTTGATTAGCCCTTCCACCAAGCTCATTTATTATACTTTTTTTATCTAATTCTGGGTATAATGCTAATAATTTAGCACATGTTTGCGTAATCTGGTCATATTCAGCGTCTGAAATTGCAGGAGAATCATCTTCATAATAAAGTTTATTATTTATCTTAATTTGCTTGGAAAGTTTTTTGTATAAAGTTTTTGCTTCTGCAAGTGATGGTTTATTCTCTGTCATTTATATATCTAAACTTAATCTATATAGTTGTTTAATTTCAATATCGAACTACGCACTAAGAGTCAAGCCTAGAAACTTCAGTAAACGACAAACATCAGTGTCAAAGTTCCAAAATTATTTCTGAACAAATGCAGGGTAGCTCCTTATGCAAGCCTCAGAGACTCAGAAATACCACCTACAACAGCAATATTGCTGTTCTTATAGTATTTTCCTCATTCTTTGATCATTCCTGCTTCCAACAACTTGTTGAATTATTATGCAAATAGCATACACAAAAAAGAATTTTGTAAGCACTCCAATACACACTTATAGTACCTTCATAGTCATCTATTTTGAATTAGGTGTGTTGTTGCTCCTTACTCACCTCTTACCTATAGTTAATAAATTTTTGTTCATCAATTAGTACTACTGTTGCAGTATCACCACAGTTTTCTATATCTTCAACCAAAACTTTATTAAAAAACCCAGTATGTAGTGCAATATTTAGTTGCATAGGTCACACATTGCTTATATTTCTGCAATCTGGGGCAGATTAATCTGAATGTGATAATGAATTACAAAGAAAAGAAAATCAAATATTTTTTAGAGGCAATATGCAATGGAATGAAATAGTACACATAATTGAAGGCTTAGAAGAACAACATCCTGAAATAGAAATAGAAGATCTAACTTTGAATGATCTTTATGATCTAATACTTGATCTTACTGATTTTAGCGATGATCCTGCAAATGTAAATGACAAGCTTTTGAAAAAAATTCTTGAACAATGGAATGAGTATAGAGAAGAATCAAGAAGGTAACCATGTTCATTTCTAAGTGATATAATAGAAATGTATCTTATGCGATTGTTTACCTTTTTTAAACTGTTCTAATTTTTACTCTTTTATTAATTCCTACATATAGTCAAATAATTTGAG
>JABDAD010000032.1 GCA_013289335.1 Alphaproteobacteria bacterium
TTATCTGTCATTAATGATAAGTAAATACCATGGAACTACAAGCTCATAGAGGAAGGTTACCATATAGGCCAGGCGTTGGTATGATGATCGTGAATAATCAGAAAAAGGTTTTTGTGGCAAAGAGGCTGGATACGAAAGTACAAGCTTGGCAAATGCCTCAAGGTGGAATAAATATTGGTGAAACTCCAAGCAGGGCTGCAATCAGAGAGACCGAAGAAGAAATAGGCACAACAAAGGTAAAAATCATAACAGAAAGCAAGTTATGGTATAGTTATGATATTCCAAATTTTTTAATACAAAAGTTATGGAATGGAAATTATAGAGGGCAAAGACAAAAATGGTTTCTTATAGAATTTACAGGAGAAGATAAAGATATAAATTTAAAAACTTCATTTCCTGAATTTACAGAATGGAGATGGGCTGATATAACAGAACTTTCAGAAATAATAATTCCATTTAAGAAACGTTTATATGAGGAAGTGATAAAAGAATTTTCTTCATTTTTTAATAAATAGTTTACCCACTAATGTTAATGTTATTATTATAAAAGCCTTTTTTTTAAGTTAGTTCTTGAAATAATTAGAAGCTATATGATATATCTGGATTATAAAAGTAATTTGGATAAATAAATGACAGAATTATCAATAAGAGAAGTTTTTGAAGATGGAAGAACTTGTAATGAATTTTCCTCAAAAGAAGTACATAATTCTTTGCTTAAAGAAATATATGATCTTACAAAGTTAGGCCCTACTTCGGCTAATTCTTGTCCTTTACGTATTACATTTATCAAAACCCCTGAAAATAAAGAAAAATTATTATCATGTTTAATGGATGGTAATGTAGAAAAGACGAGATCTGCACCAGTAGTAGCTTTATTTTCTTATGATTGTAAGTTTTATAAGAAATTACCTGAACTATTTCCACATAACCCAAATTTTGGAAAAATGTTTGAAGCTAATGAAGCATTATCTATAGATACTGCATATAGGAATAGTACGCTTCAGGCTGCATATTTTATGGTTATTGCAAGAAGTTTTGGATTGGATTGTGGTCCTATGTCTGGGTTTGACGCTCCTAAACTCAACAAAGAATTTTTTAGTGGCACAGATTTTAAGGTGAATTTTATTTGTAACCTTGGTTATAAACAATCAGAAAGCCCATTTCCAAGGTTGCCTAAATTAGAGTTCGATGATGTATGCAAAAATATTTAACTTAAATAAATTTATCAATGATTAAAGCTAAGAAAATGGCAAACAGGTAAAAAATAGAATATACAAATACTTTAGGAGCAAATTCTATATCTTTTTCACATCGTAAATTTATTACTAAATACAAAAAATGTAAATTTAGCATAATTGAGGTAATTAGATATATCACTCCGGCTGTATCACGCAGATAAGGTAAGATAGTTGCTATTAATGTTAGTATAGTATAATAAACTATCAGATCTTTTGTATGTGCTTTACCACGAATTACAGGCATCATTGGAATATTAGCTAGTTTATAGTCCTCTGCTTTATACAAAGCCAATGCCCAAAAATGAGCGGGAGTCCATAGAAAAATAATTAAAAAAAGTATGAAGGCATCAAAGGAAACATTGCCAGTAGTAGCGGTCCATCCAATCATAGGTGGAAAAGCTCCAGCAGCACCTCCAATTACTATATTTTGTACACTCACTCTCTTGAGCCATACTGTATATATGTAGTAATAGAAAATAATAGATATAAAGAGGATAAATCCAGATAATATGTTAACGCATACTCCCATTCCAACTACTGAAAATACGCTTAACATAATACCTAATGCAAGTGCCTCGGACTCATTAACTGAGCCTCTAACAATAGGGCGGTTTTGTGTCCTTTGCATTATTGCATCTATATCTCTATCATACCACATGTTAAGACATCCAGCGGCACCAGCACCAATTGTAATAAATAACATTGCCAGAAATGCTATAAATGGATGTATATGCCCTGGGGCCAGCACCATTCCAGCAAATGCTGTAAAAACTACAAGGCTCATTACTCTAGGTTTCAAAAGAGCAATATAATCTTTTACAGTGGATTCTCTAACTGATCCTTGTGTAGTAATATAATTCTTCATTTTAATGATTTAAATTTCTTTTTATATCTTATATCCCAACTCTATTCGTGATTTTAAACAACCATAATTTTTAGCTAATGTTAGTCTTTAATTATTGGCTGTGTTTCAAATGTATGGTGTGGTGCAGGGGATTGGATAGACCATTCAAGCGTATTTGCCCCCACACCCCACGGATTTGCTTCACACGGGATTTTTTCTCTAAATGCTTTAAATATGATAAATATAAAAAAGAACGCCCCAAAAAATGAAATAAATGCACCTAATGATGATACCATATTCCAGCCATAAAATGCATCTGGGTAATCAGGTATTCTTCTTGGCATGCCTGCTAGCCCAAGAAAATGTTGTGGGAAAAAAGTAAGGTTAACTCCAGCAAATGTAATCCAAAAATGGATTTTTCCGAGATATTCATCATACTTATAGCCGCTCATTTTTCCGAACCAATAATAGAATCCAGAAAATGCAGCAAATAGTGCGCCGAGCGACATTGTGTAGTGGAAATGCGCAACAACATAATAAGTATCATGCAAAACTCTATCCAAAGCTGAATTTGCTAGAATTATGCCAGTCGCTCCTCCAAATGCGAATAATAGAATAAATCCTATAGAAAATAGCATAGGGGTTTTGAACTCAATTGAACCTCCCCACATGGTGGCAATCCAACTAAATATTTTTACTCCAGTGGGAACTCCTATAATCATAGTTGCAGCGCTAAAATATATCAAAGTATGATAAGTGAGACCAACAGTGAACATATGATGAGCCCATACTGCAAATCCTATAAAGCCAATAATAGCCATAGCGCAAACCATCCCTAAATATCCAAAAATTGGTTTTTTAGAAAATGTAGAGATAACTTGACTCACAATCCCAAATCCTGGCAATACCACTATATAAACTTCTGGATGGCCAAAAAACCAAAATAAATGTTGGTATAATAGAGGATCTCCACCTCCAGCGGGATTAAAGAAACTTGTACCAAAATTTCTATCAGTAAGTAGCATTGTAATGGCTCCAGCAAGAACTGGCATAGCAAGTATTACAAGAAATGCTGTAATTAACATTGACCAAACATAAAGAGGCATTTTAAGAAGTGACATCCCAGGAGCTCTCATGTTTAGTATTGTAGTAATCATATTTATAGAACCAAGAATAGATGACATACCAGCCAAATGTAGGCTAAATATAGCAAGATCCACCGACATTCCAGGGTGAAAGTTTATTGTACTGAGTGGCGGGTAAATTGTCCATCCTGTACCGGCTCCTTCATCAATTAGGGCCGAAAGAATAAGTAATGTCAGGGCAGGTGGCATAAGCCAAAAGCTTACATTATTCATTCTTGGAAATGCCATATCCGGCGCACCTATCATAATAGGAACAAACCAATTTCCAAAACCACCGAATAATGCTGGCATAATCATAAAAAATACCATAATCACTGCATGAGCCGTAACGATTACATTATATAGTTGATGATCTCCATGAAGCAAATCTCCGCCATGATCAGCGAGCTGAGCCCTTATGATTGCTGAAAACGCTCCTCCAATCAGTCCACCAATAATGCCAAGGATAATATATAATGTTCCTATATCTTTATGATTTGTTGAAAATAGCCAGCGACGATAACCAGTTGGCTCATGATGAGTATCAGACATTCTATCTCCTATTTTAAGGCTAGTGTTTTAACAGAAGAGAGGCTAGAAAATTTAGTTTTTGCATCAACAACCCATTTTGCAAAATCTTCTTTACTAACGACTCTAATTGCTATAGGCATAAATCCATGATTAACACCACAAAGTTCTGAGCATTGACCATAATATGTGCCTATTTTATCGACTTTAACATAAGTTTCATTGATTCTACCAGGAACAGCATCGATTTTAAAACCAAAGCTTGGCACAGTAAAACTATGTATAACATCTGCGCCAGTTATCAAAAATCTTACAGTAGTTGACTGAGGTATAACCAGTTCATTATCTACATCTAACAACCTCTTTTGTCCAGGTTTTAAAGTGGTTGGATCTAGCATATAACTATCAAAATTAAATCCACCATTATCAGGATATTCGTATTTCCAATACCATTGGTACCCAGCAACTTTAACAGTCATATCTGCAACAGGAATTTCTTCTTCTTTTTGTAATAATTTATAAGATGGAACCGCAATCGCACATAAGATGATTACTGGTATTATAGTCCATACGACTTCTATCAAAACATTATGTGTAAACTTGGCTGGAATTGGGTTGCGTTTGTAATAAAATCTGTAACATGTGTAAGAAAGCAAAACAAGTACAACAATCACCACTCCAGTGACTATATACATCATAAAATCGTGAAGTTGTGTTATGTCTTTCATTACTTCAGTCGCAGCTGGCTGAAGATACACCTGCCATGGTAAAGGCTCAGAAGCTAAAACATTATGTGAGGATAGTAACAAAAGAATGTAAAATAAATTTTTGACCATTATTAATTATTATAAATTTATGGATCTCTAAGCCTCATTATAAATATTATGTAATGTAAGTGGAAGCATTAATTACAATGTTTTAGAAAAAAGATATACGTAGTAACTTCATCACAATGAAGAAATATTATTTTGAAATGTCGTATATTTTACTGGGTACGTTTTGACAAAAATTTATACTTAATTGTTACTTGTTGGAGCTTGAATATTATTATGAGTGGGAGAGAAACTGAGTTAGAAACTGTAAGAGCTGATACTGAAAAATCTCCATTAAAGGGTGTTTTAATACGCGGTAAAGGTTGGCCACTACCTCCTAAGATTGAAGATTTATATAAAAAAGAAGGTTATCTTTTAATAGGCGATGGTGAAAGTTTTATTTCAAAAGAAGATATAAAAAAATTAATTGAAAAAGCTGGCGGAGTTGATTCAAGAACTAGGTGGGACATTATAGCGCATGGTCTAGCTGTATCTGGGCCAGATGGTCGTGTATTTCATATGTCTACAATATTTACTGAAATAGACAAAACGGAAGAAGTTCTATCTCTTATAAAAGATGTTACAAAAGATAATCCAGCAGAAACTCATGTCTGGAGTTGTTTTGCAGGGGCTGCAGCGCATGGTGCTAATATATTGCCTCCAGGGTCTCCACTTATTTGTCATGGAGCAACCAATCTTGTATCGAGTGTCATTGCTTCTAATAAAACCGTTATAGAACAAATTGAAAAAAGGCAAAGTTTACCTCAAACTAATTCTAATATTTTAGATTATAAATATATATTAGAAGACATGCCTACAGGTGCAGCAGCTAGGTGTTTTGTAGGAATAAGTGGTGTTGATGAAACTATTCGCTTCCATAGAAAAGATGGAAAAAGACTTCTTACAACCTCTGAAGGTGTTACTAGTATATCTCAAGAATTTGTAAATAATATTTTTAGCAAAATAACTACCATAGCCCCATTAGATGGAATCACTCTTCCAACTATGCCTCCTAACATCACAATGACAGATCACGATATTGAAAAATTTCAAGCTAGAAGGTTTTGGTCCTATTTTGTTCATCCTACTAAGAAATTCACACATTTTCTA
>JABDAD010000033.1 GCA_013289335.1 Alphaproteobacteria bacterium
ATTAAGGCTCGTAGCAATATATTTGAGATAAAATCTCAAATAATTATCTTTCAGCCTATATAACCCTATCTTAGATTCTTTTGTAGTCTTAAGATTCCAGCCATAGTCATAACTTAAAAAACCGCTGAGTTCCAATTCTTTTAAGTAATTAGATAATTTACCAGACCTTGAAAAACCAATTATCTGAGAAATGTCTGACATTGTTTTAGGCCCGCTAGCTAATACTTCTACTATAGAACGATATATCCGTGTATCATGCATAAATAAATCAGAAAATATATGTTCAAACTCATTAACTAGTAGACCACCTGGTACAAAACATAATCTTTTGATATTCTCTTCTGTAGATATTTTAGGGTTT
Source organism: Alphaproteobacteria bacterium (assembly GCA_013289335.1). Classification (GTDB taxonomy): domain Bacteria; phylum Pseudomonadota; class Alphaproteobacteria; order Rickettsiales; family Rickettsiaceae; genus JABDAD01. The sequence continues at coordinate 362 of JABDAD010000033.1, forward strand.
ATTTCTTCTAGATATTTTGGAATACTTCCTGTTACAGATAATAGTTTTAGTATTTCATATTTAGAGATATTTGGATTATTCCAGAATTTACTAACAGAAGTAATAGGTAACTCCTCTAAAGTCATATTATGGGATATACGCCCAACAAATCCTGTGCTACTTAAAATATTCTTTTCTATCCAACTACTTGCAGAACCACATATTATGAACATCAATTGAGTATTTTGAGAAAAGTAGTTATCCCACGCCATCTTAATTTTACTTAAAAATAGAGTATCTTTTGATCCCATCCACGATATTTCATCAAATAATATTATTACTCTTCCTTCTTTTGATTTTTCCCATAATAATTGAAATAACTTTGACCAATCATTTACATAAACTTCAGGTAGTCCAGTTTGTTTGGATAATTGACTTGAAAATTCATTAAGCTGATCTTCTAATGTTGTTTTTGGGGTGGGAGTAAGCCCTTCAAAAGCAAAAAACTTATAGTTTTTAGCAAATTCTTTAATTAAAGTGCTTTTTCCTATCCGCCTGCGTCCTCTAAGAACTACAAAAGATGCAGTTGGCTTTTATAATAAGCTGTCTAATAATGAGAGCTCTTTTTCCCTTCCAACAAATTTTTTGATGTAGCTCATGTTAGTACTCATAAATATGATTTTCATAATTCTGAGTACAATCTTACCATTTTAATTAGGTACTCACAACCTATTTTTTATACTCTTGAGTATTTTTTAGTTTATAAAAACTTACGCTACTCTGCATATCTAGAGTATACTCTAGTTATACATCGTTCCTATAAGCTAAAACATGTTTATTTAAGGTTGTTTTTTAATATGTTTGACATATATGGGTACTGGTTTAAAACCTTCTTTTTATATACATAATATTTAACTTCATAATTCGGTAACTTCATTATGATTGTGTAAAGTTTAATTATGAAATCTCATCCGTAGTCATCGCACTGTGTATCATGTGATCCTACAACTAGAATGTTGTCAGGATACATCTCAAGATAAACTTTTAATGTAGTGTGTAGTATTTCTATTGAGCGTATACTTTGATTAATATGTTTTAATTTAGTTATATTTTCTGAATTTTTTGATGCTATTCTTTTAAATGCTTTAGGAAATGCTTCAAATGCTTCTATAAAGGCATCATCCAGACTAGTTAGATCTACAAAATCTGCCTTTTGTGCATGCAAATTTACAAGCTTCTGTTCAGTAAATTCAAGAATTTTATTCCGAGCGCCAGGAACACGGTTGGCAGCACGTAATAATTTATCTTTTTGATCGTCTGGAATCTCCTTACATGATAAATATGATGAAACAATTGCTGCAAAAGCCTCTATACTTCCTTCCGCAGGTATAAGTGCTTCTTCGATTAGATCATCATCATAATAAACACCTACCTCATCATCTTCTGATCCAATAGAATAGTCGTAGCCACCTTCTTTTTCTACTTCTGATATTAGTGATTCATACGGATTATAATCCATCTTACCAGGATCGTCATCAGGTATTTTTTCTATTCTAGCTTGCTTATCTCTAAAGCGCCTTATAAATTCATTTATCCCTAAAATATCAATTAGGTTATAATCATCTATAATAAGATGATTATACAAATCTATATTCTTAATAAAATAATTAAGCATATCAGGTAATGATACGTCGTCTGAATATTCTTGCATAAAATTATACAGTTCGACTAATTTTTTAAAATCCCACTGTCCACCTTTTAAGAGGCTTAGAACTGTTTTATTAAGAAGCAGCTCATGTAGCTCTTCTGCAGCCATATCGGTCATTTCTAAAATCCATAAAGTGCCATCCTCTATTAATGGAAATATATTTTTATTCTCTCCGAGGTTCAACAATAAAGGATCCACTTCATATCCGTCTAAATATTTTTGTACTCTACAACTTATAGTATTAGTTGATTCTAGTAATTGATCTAGACTCATGGGCAGGCCACACCATCCTTTATTAACATCCATAATACTTGATACGGAAACACTATCTACATCTTTAGGACTTGATGGAGGCGTTAATACTCTAGTGGGGGTTCTGTCTGTTTTACCGTAGACTTCCCCTTTTTTATGCTCGCGAGACAGATATCCTGCACATAAAGCTGCTATTACTTCTCTTGCATAAATTGCTGGACCTCCAGATTCACTAGTAAAACCATCTTCATCACCTGATGGTTCCGTAGCAAGCCATATTCTATGTCCTTGACTCACCCCTCCTAAAACAAATCCTACTGATGATGGAGGAGTCCATTGTGGACCTGGTACAGTATGTTCTTTGATCTCCTTAGGAGGCAAGGTCTTTTTATCAGCTACTCTGAACAAAGTAATATGCCCCTCCATTTCTCTTGCAACTTCAAATTTTGATTTGACTAATTTTTCGTGTGCATTTTTATCTAATAAAGGTTTAGGTTTTCCTGGCGCTACAATTGCTTTGAAAGAAGCAACATTTGATAGCATCTCTTGTGCTATAACTATACTTTCTGGTTTAATATGCTCCTCAAAAGTACTTATATTACTCGACTTAGAGCCGGTGTCGCTATCGTCATCTAGAAATTCTTCATCTGTATTTTTACCAGGTTTTGACATTAGTTTTCCTGAAAGATTTATTGACAATAATATGATGAGTTTGTTTTACTACATTTCAAATATATTTAATGCCTATAGCCCGCACAAATAAATCTAAGGTTGTATTTATACAAATTAATTAACCTATATAAAGCAAAAAACTTTCAAAGAATATTTCTTACCTCATCAAGATTTGCTACCCCAATACACGTTATATTCTCTGCTAATTTAAAGATTGATTCACACTCAGGAATTACCACGTATAAGTGATTTAAATTCAAATCTTCTATTGCTATCTGCATAGATTTTGTTACTTTCGGACTATCTGTATATTTTATCTCAAATCCTATTTTTCGTGCACCCCGTACTATCATTAGATCAAGTTCAGTACCTCCATGTGTAGCCCAAAAATAGCTATCCTCATACGAAGAAAAATATCTCATTATTTCTTCAATCACAAAGCCTTCGAAAAAAAATCCTAAGTTAGGATGAAATTCTACATCACTAACTGATAACCTTAAAAGCCTATATAATAACCCGCTATCTCTAATATATATCTTAGCTGATTTTACTTCACGTTTTTTTAAATTACTATGCCATGGTCTCAGTATTGTGATCATGAATGCACCCTCAAGAACATTTAAGTATCTAGAGATCGTTCTACGATCAAGTGATAATGCTGCACTTAAGTTATCAATATTTAATATTTGCCCATGCATAAAACTTAGCATCCGCCATAATTTCCCAGCTGCAATTGAAGAAATTTCTAATCCCAGATTTAATATATCGCGCTCTAAAAAAGTCTTTATATATTCATCTCTCCATCTCTCACTAGATTTATCAGAGTTAGCTAAATATGACCTAGGAAATCCTCCACGAAGCCACAGCTTTTTCCAGTCATCAGCTTCTCGTATGTTAAATGGTGTAATTTGATTATAACCAATACGGCCCGCCAAAGTTTCTGATGATTGCCTAATTAAATCACGTGACGCACTACCTGTAATTAAGAATTTAATATTTTTATTTTCATCTACAAGAACACGAATTACAGGAAACAGATCGGGTCTTAGCTGAACTTCATCTATAATGATTAATCCCTCTAATTCACCTAAGGTGAGCATTGGACTAACAAGTTTTGCAAGATGTAAAGGATTCTCACAATCAAAAAAATGTATCTTTTTTTTAATCAAACCAGCATATTCTTTAGCAAGTGTGGTTTTGCCACATTGCCTAGGCCCAAGTAAAGCGCACACAGAATGTACTTGATATTCTGCTTCAATATTAGATAATAAGTAGGACCTTGTTATTTGCATGAAATAATTACATAGCTACGTTAGTTTTTCTATGATATAAGTTTTACTTTCCAACACTCTTTAACAAAAACTTATTGCTATCTATAATTAGTTAGCAATGCCATAGTTAGCTCAACCTAGCCTCCTTTATCCTTTCTTTATACATTTTTACACCCTGATGCTCGATGTATCTGTACATAGTTTGCACTGAAATATTTAGTTGCTTTGCTATTTGTACTACTGTTAGCTTGTCTTCATTATATAATGATGCTGCTGCAATCGC
>JABDAD010000034.1 GCA_013289335.1 Alphaproteobacteria bacterium
CCCTGGAACAATAGTGGATGACCTTGCGTTAAATCCTCATAGGGCAAGTTATTTGGCGGCATTGGTGGTGGATAAAGAAGATATATCAATATGTTATACGGATATTACAACATCTATTATAAAAGTGGTTACAATATCAGTATCTGAGCTTTCAAGTGAACTTTCAAAAATTACACCAAAGGAAATTTTAATTTCAGAAAATAGTTATAAAAAAGAGGAGGTTAAATCAAAAATCTCAGAATTTGATTTGAACCTTGTTTTTCAACCTGATCAAATTTTTGAACAAAAAAGATGTATTGCCCATATTGAAAGTTATTATAAATTAGCAAGCTATAAATCGCTAGGAAATTTAACAAAATCACAAATTTCTGCAATAGGCTCCATATTACAATATTTAGCTATTACTCAAAAAGCGAATATGCCAAAATTAGAAATTCCAGTATTTGAATATATAAAAGATTACATGGTATTAGATCAAGTAACTCGTAGAAGTCTTGAAATTTCTGAGTCTTCAACAGGGAAAAAAAGCGCTACTCTTCTATCTTCTATATCCTCCGGAGGCGAAAGATTATTATATAATTTTCTACATACTCCTCTTACTTGTTATAATTCAATAATAGAGCGTCAAACTCTGACGGATTTTTTTGTAAAAAACATGCAACTTACCAGAAAAATTCAAAATTTATTAGTTAATGTACCTGACTTGGAAAGAGCGCTTAGTAGGATAATAATGCGTCGCTCAATGCCATTTCATTTTCTAATTATCAAATCTGCTCTTCAAGGAGCTTATTTAATAAAGGAAATACTATATAGTGAATTTGGTTTACAATCTATTCCAAACCAAGTGAAAACTCTTCACGAGGATTTTACATTTGATTACACAATCCTAGATATAATATCAGAAGCTATTTTAGATGATCCTCCTAATAATATGGTAGGGGGAGGTTTTATAAATCCAGAATATCATCCAAAGTTAGCAGAACTTTCTGGCATAATAAGTAACGGAGCTAATCTGATTGAACGGCTACGAGTCGATTATCAGTTAAAAACTGGTATAGATAATTTAAAAATAAATCAGAATAATGTAATAGGGCTTTTTATTGAAATATCTGCAAAAAATGCTCATAAGATGTTTGACCCAATTTATATTCATAGGCAAACAACCGCAAATACTGTTAGATATACCACCAAAGAGTTGCAAGATCTTGAGAGTAAGATGGTAAATGCTAACTCACTTTCTGTTGCATTAGAACAAGAAATTTATGAGAAACTTTGCATTCATATAGAAAAAAAATCTAATGAAATCAGAGGAATAGCCAAATCACTTAATAAGATTGATGTTTTCTGTTCATTTGCTCAGCATGCTCTTGAATGCAACTATGTTAAACCAGAGATAGTAAATGACTCTTCTATGGTAATTCACGGAGGGAGACACCCAGTCATAGAAAAACAACTTAAGTTAAAGCAAGAATTATTCATCGAAAATGATAGTAAATTTAATGAAAATGATAGGATAATTCTTTTAACTGGTCCTAATATGGGGGGTAAAAGTACCTATTTAAGGCAAAATGCATTAATTACAATTTTGGCGCAAATAGGAAGTTATGTACCAGCGAGTTATTGTAAAATTGGTATAGTTGATAGAATATTTAGCAGAGTTGGAAGTGGTGACGATTTAAGCGGTGGGAAATCTACTTTTATGGTTGAGATGATAGAGACATCAGCAATTATAGCGCAGGCAACTTCTAAATCCCTTGTAATTTTAGACGAAATTGGGAGAGGTACCTCTACATTTGATGGTATGGCAATAGCGTGGGCTATATTAGAGTATATATGTTTTAATATAAATTGTAAGACCATATTTGCCACGCATTATCATGAACTAACTAACCTGTCTTCAACATTAAAATCCTTAAAGAATTACTCCGTAGAAATTAGGGAATTAGAAGGAAAAATTTATCTAACTCATAAAGTGATACCTTTACCTGCAAGTAAGTCGTATGGAATACATGTTGCTGAACTTGCAGGTCTTCCTAAAGCTATAATCAAAAAAGCAAATTTAATTTTACTTCAACTTGAGAAAAATTATAATTCTAAAAAACTTGGTGCGTCAGTGCTTTATGATAATAATTTATTTTCTATCAAAGAAACAAAAAATCCATTCAAGGATAAATATGAAAATTTAAAAAAGAAATTATCAGGATATTTAATAGATGACATATCTCCTAGAGAAGCACATACTATACTAAGCGAGCTGCAGAATGATGCAAAATCTGATTTATAAGTCATTGATATTTCTTATAAAATTGCCTATTTATATATATAGATATACAATTTCTCCTCTATTAGGTCCTAAATGTAAATTTCTTCCTACTTGCTCTGAATATGCTATTGATTCCATTGAAAAATATGGTATTTATGGCATTTTTCTCTCTATAAAAAGGATTTTTAAATGCCACCCATGGAACGATGGTGGCGTAGACAATGTCAAATAGTAATTTCAAATTGAATGACGAATAGGGAATATGGGTCCCTGTTTTCGCAGGGATGATTATAATTTATCTGGCAGCGCTTTTTGTTTCACCAATTGCCTTACCAACAGGAGGCGTAGCCATGGGATTGAGGGTGGTTTTTTCTATAATATCTGTTTTTTTCTCTTTAGAGAAAAGGTTGAAAATTGATTTTTTCTTCTTAACTTCTTTAATCTCTTTATCCTTAATCACCTCTTTATCTTTTGCTTTTACTTTATTTGTAGAAGAAGTTTTTTCTACAATCCCAAGTAAAGTTTTAAATCTGCTTTTAGGCAATCCAGCTTTGTTTTCTGATTTTGTACCAAAACATCCAATTGTTGCCCCACCAGATACTACGCTCCCTGGTATCATGCCTGTATGACCTGCTCGTATTAAACTTCTATCTACTTCCGTTATTTCAACGCCCAAATGTTTAGATAATACTTGAGCTGTTTGGTCATGTTCTGCAAGCCCTGTTCTGTCTTTACCACTTGCACACATAGTCAAAGTTTCATCATGTGGAAGCTTTGTTATATCTAAGCCTCTTCCTTGTTCTAAGCCTTTGAGACTATGTGATAAAAGATTCAATCTAGTAGATATTTGCAAATTATTATTTTCTGAATCCCTAGTTAGGAGTTTTTTAAAAAACTTCCGTATCTCCACTGC
>JABDAD010000035.1 GCA_013289335.1 Alphaproteobacteria bacterium
AGAACCTGTGGCTTATGTAACCTTTTCAGATGGTGAAGGGTACTATGTGCATAATTTTGGCAATATCAGCAATGTGTTAAATCTACCTGCTAAATCATCTAAGCCTGTTTAAGTTTGCAATAAATTGTTTAAAAAGAATGATAGGAGAAGTAATAGATACTGGACTAAATAAGTACACAGTTACAAAACCGATAAGTGTTGACAGAGAAAACGCCAATATATATTTATGCACCGATCAAAATGGCATCGAGTACATTATTAAGCATTTTTATATGCAGGCACCTATGGCTAATATTGCATTAAGCCAATACAATCATTTTGGGAGAAGAAGAGATGGCAGTTCAACGGTATTTTACGAGATTCAAGAGAAGAACAAGCAATATGAATTTCTTTTGAAACACATTGAGCGAGTACGTTTTAATAATAAATGGTTGATAATTTTGGAATATGCCCAAGGAATAACATTGGCTGAGTACATTAACAAATACTATGCCAGAGATTTTAAGAAAGTTGAATGTGCCATTATTAAATTAGCAGAAACCTTAACGCTTTGGCATAATAATGGTTTTGCTCATGGAGATCCGCACCTGGATAATGCAATGGTCCATAATGCTGAAGGCGATAATTGCAAGGTTATGCTAATTGATTACTGTTTTATCCATCATAAGGATTTTATATACTGTCAGCAATATAATTGTTTTGAAATAGACCCCGGATTAAGAATAAGAGAGGATTTAGAAAATAATGGGAAATTGGGAAATGGGTTTCGATATGGAATTTTAGAGATTCAGGATAAATTGGATCTTGGTACAGCTTTGTCTGATTTGTTCGATTTAAACTACCGCCATAATTCTATCTGATTATATTAGTATGGCTACACTAAACCAATTCAAAATAGAACTTACAATAAAGGAATTACAGGCTTATGTCAAGTCAAAACCGCATAATGATAAAATTTCTGATATAGTACAAGAAATCGAAGAAGAGGGATGCCGTGTTACTAATCAATTGAGGTGGGTCGAGAGTTCTCACAGTTTACCAAAGAAACTTCCGTTAAAAGGAAATAGTTTGATGAGGATATCATTACTTAGAAACCACCCGGATAATGATATCCGATTGAGAGTTGTGTGGACTATTTTCCATGAATATGGACATTATAAGTCTGGTCTGCCTGATGATCCAATGCCAATTGATGAAAGAGATAGAAGAGAGATCTTAGCTTGGAAACTTGGTATAAAAATGGCACGTAAGTATTTTAAAGAATGGGAACTGAACGATTATAAAGTATATGCCAATAGGTGTCTTGGAACTTATAATATTCTACCTATTAAGCCTGATGAATGGTCATCAAAATGACAACAATGAATAGCAAGGATTAAATCCCTAATCCAAGTAAGATTCTGCCCCTAATCCAGATAAGACTTTAGTTAAATTATAGGCTTTAACAGGCAATCTTTTGCCCTAATCCATGGTTCATGCAGCCATTGTCCCTAATACACGGGAAGAGCCCAATATTATCATTAGTATCTTTCTTTAGTTCTGATAATTTACCTAAGGTTTCTTGTTCATTCTTTTCTAATTCTTCTTGAAGTTTGTTGTTTTTTTCTTCCAGTGATTTTATTTTTTCTTCTAATAGTGATACAGAATTATTAGTGGTGTTTTGAATAGGTGGATTTTGACCGAATAAATCACAGCTTAAAAAGACTAAAAAAGCAAGAATATAATGTTTCATGATAAATCAATTATTAACAAGTTAGATAAATAATCCCGTGCCTAATGTAAAAATAACGAAATAGCCTTTACCAACAAAAAATGCTAAGAAGATTAGCAAGTATATTTTATGATTTAAGGAATTTCGATTTCTGATTGGTAGAGTAACCAATATCTTTACTTCCGTATTTAGTCTTGATTTGTTCCGTTAATGAGCCCTCAATTTCAAGTAGTTTAACTTTCAGTTTTTTACGAAAGCTCCTGAATATTCCACCAATCTCAGTTTTATTCTTCGCCCTAACAGATCGGTTAATCTTATTATCAATTTCATTAACCCAAATGCCAATATAAATTGGAATAAGACTGTTATATGGAAGAGCCTTGATTTCCTTTTCTAAAATATCACAAAAAGTATTGTAGTTCTTTTCAAACGTTCCCCATTTATCCTTAACAAATAGCAAAGTTTCCCTATCAAATAAGGCAGCCTTTTTTGCATCGAGTATTTTAAAAGTATCGTGGACCTGTCGCTCTACTTTTTCATCCATTTAAGTGATTTTGAAACAAAGGTAATTGTTTGCTAAATAAATCATACTCCTACTGATTTACACTTGCTTGAAGAAAAATATTTTATTATCAGATATAGATAATTTTCACTTACCTGTCAAAAAACTAACATGCTGATAATCAGTAGACTCATTTGTGAGGGCTATTTTTTTGCACATTGTTGCAGCAGTTAAGTAACTGAAAACTAAGGGTATTGTTTTAAAACTTTTTACCAAAAAGTGTTGCACGATGATACACGTAGGGGATTGTTAAAGTCTTATCCCCGATTCCGGCATACCCATTTTTTTTAAAAAATAGAACAAAAAAACGGGCATAATTCACCGAGCTTTTATGCCAAAATTGTACATCGTCAAAAATATAGGATATAATGTTTTGATTTTGAATTATATAATCCAAAATACAGTGACAAAAAAAGCAGAAAAAAGGCGGGAATGGCCTTTTTGCAAAAACTACTTTCAGGGAAGTAGCTGATAATGAAAAACTTTTAAGCGAAAAAGTTTTCTATTTCATGTATCACCGTGAAACAGGTTCGGGGGTGTTACTATATCCCCCGACACCCACCGAAAAAGCCCGATTTTCCGTTCCGAAAATCAGCCAAAAATTACATTTTTGCTGCAATAACCACAAAGTTAAATTGCCTCCAGGAATCATTACACGGCCTCTATAAACACAAAGAG
>JABDAD010000036.1:0-1214 GCA_013289335.1 Alphaproteobacteria bacterium
GATAGCTTCTGAAATATCTAAATCTTTAGCTAGAGAAGCGCTTTTTATTAAAGTTAATAATGAAGAGTACGATATTACCAGGCCAATTAATGAGGATTGTAGCGTTAGGATTATAACTACCAAAGATCAAGAAGGATTAGATTTAATAAGGCACGATACTGCTCATGTTTTAGCTGAAGCTATTAAGGAATTATATCCTAGTGCTCAGATTACCATCGGACCTTCAATTGAAAATGGTTTTTACTACGATATAAGTTGTGATTATCCATTATCTGGAAATGATCTTGAGGCTTTTGAAAAAAAGATGCGTGAGATTGTGTCTAGAGATGAGGTCTTTATAAGAGAAGTTTGGGAAAGAGATAAAGCTATAGAGTTTTTTAAATCTATAGGAGAATTTTATAAAGCAGAAATCATCAGTGCAATTCCTGCAGATCAGGAAATTTCAATGTATAGACAAGGTGGATTTATTGATTTATGTAGGGGGCCACATGCTCCATCAACTGGCTATTTGAAGCATTTCAAACTTATGAAAATAGCAGGTGCATATTGGAGAGGAGATAGTAAAAACGAGATGCTTCAAAGAATCTATGGTACGGCTTGGGCGACTGAGGAACAGCTCAAAAATTATCTATATATGCTTGAAGAAGCAGAAAAAAGAGATCATAGGAAGCTTGGCAAAGAACTTGATCTGTTCCATTTGCAAGAAGAAGCGCAAGGAATGGTTTTTTGGCATGAGAAAGGTTGGATAATTTATAGAATTATTGAATCTTATATTAGGAGTAAACTTCAGAAAACAGGATATTTTGAAGTTAAAACACCTATTCTTGTCGATAGGTCGCTATGGGAGGCTTCAGGCCATTGGGAAATGTTTGGAGAAAATATGTTTACTTCGAATGTAGATGAGAAAATCCTTGCTCTAAAACCTATGAACTGCCCGTGTCATGTTCAAATATTTAAGCAAGGTATCAAAAGTTACAGAGATTTACCACTAAGAATGGCTGAATTTGGATGTTGCCATAGATACGAAGCTTCAGGGGCTCTCCATGGTCTTATGAGAGTCAGAAGTTTTGTACAAGATGATGCTCATATTTTTTGTACTGAAGATCAAATTAATGAAGAAACTATAAAATTTTGTAAATTACTTACAGAAGTTTATAATGATTTTGGATTTAGTGAGATAAAAATTAGATTTTCTGACAGACCAAAAATTAGAG
>JABDAD010000036.1:1224-2694 GCA_013289335.1 Alphaproteobacteria bacterium
AAATATGAGCAGGTTCGGATGAAACTTGGGATAGAGCTGAAAATGCTCTTAAAACAGCGCTGACAAAGGTTGGTTATGAATATACTCTAAATCCTGGAGAAGGGGCTTTCTATGGTCCGAAACTTGAATTTGTATTAAAAGATGCGATAGGTAGAGAGTGGCAATGTGGAACTTGGCAAGTAGATTTTGTTTTGCCTGAAAGATTGGATGCACATTTTATTGACTCACATGGTAACAAACAACATCCTGTTATGTTACATAGAGCTATTATTGGCACGTTTGAGAGATTTATAGGAATATTAATTGAGCAATGCGCAGGTAGATTTCCATTATGGCTTGCACCTATACAAGTAGGTATAGCTACAGTAACAACAGATGTAGAGAAATACTCAAATTCAATAAAATTAAAATTAGAAGAGGCTGGTATTAGGTGTGAGCTTGACAATTCAAATGAAAAGATTAATTATAAGATTCGTAGAATGTCTCATGATAAGCTTCCCATTATAGCTGTAATAGGTAAAAAGGAAGCAGAAAGTGGAGAAGTATCAATAAGGACTCTTGGTAACAATGAGACTAAACCTATGAGTATAGGTGATTTGATTTCTTATATAAAAAGTAGTACAGAGAAGTACTTTAAATGAATATATTTGCAACAAGTAAATTTATTTTATATTAATAACTAAAAAAACGAGGGTATTATATCAAAATTTCCTAAAGCTAATAATGACATAAGGTCTCCAAAAGTTCGTCTTGTCGATCAAAATGGCGAGATGATAGGAGTAGTTTCTCTCCAAGAAGCATTAAGTAAAGCATCAAGTGTAGATTTAGATCTAGTAGAGATCTCACCACAAGCAGATCCACCAGTGTGTAAGATTTTGGACTTTGGAAAATTCAAATATGAATCTAAGAAAAAGGCTCATGATGCTAAGAAAAAGCAAAAGGTGGTTGTTTTAAAAGAAATGAAGTTCAGACCAAATATTGGGGTTGGTGATTTTGATGTTAAAATGCGCAATATCATTAGATTTCTAGAAGATGGTGATAAAGTTAAAATCTCATTGATGTTTAAAGGGCGCGAAATAGTACATACAGAGAATGCTATGAATATTTTTAAGAAAATAATTGAAATAGCTGGTGATAAAGCAAAGCTAGAACTTGAACCACGTTTAGAAGGACGAAGCATGCTCATGATTATGGTTCCGAATTCTCTTAAGTCCTGATATAGTCATTCGTTTTGAGTACGCGTTTGTTGTTTTTCTCATTCATCCTACTGCATTAAATGCGGAATCTATCTAAAGGAAAATGGATCCATGCTTCCGCAGGGATGAGGAAGTAAAGAGATTTACACTTTTACAGCGCTAACTCATACTCCAAATTATTCTACTATAGTTACTTTGAGTTATTCGTTGAGTAGATGACTTTCATTATTGCAATTTATTTTCGGAATCCTAATCTGATTGTTATTTATGATAA
>JABDAD010000037.1:0-2165 GCA_013289335.1 Alphaproteobacteria bacterium
CTCTTCAAAAGATTCTCTATTTTCTCCCAAATTAGTAACTATTATAGCTATTTTAGATTTCTTTATTTGTGTAATTTCTTTCTCCACGGCATTCTTAGAAATATCGGTTATGTCGTTACTCTGAGTATTAGCATCTTCTGGAGAAGATTTTTCGCCCATCATACCAACGCCAGGCAAGTGTGACAATGTTTCTGGAACATCAAGAAAAGAAGTATTAGTTGTAGCAGCTTCTTTAGATGATTTTGCCTCTTCAGATTCTTTATTATGTGTATCTTTTTTAGGCTCTGTTATGTCAATGGTAAAAATTTGTCCTATTGACTCTTCTATTTTTACATCTTTACTCCTTTCAAAAAGAAAACCATAGAAGAATAGCAGCACCCAAAACACAACTAAAAAAGTTGTCGTTGCTGATAAAAATTTTACTAACAATCTTCTATTGTTTTCTTTCATTTTGATTTTCTAGAATTATTATGCCCTGGAGTAAGTCATATGCTCTTGCATATTGGAAATCCTTAATATAAGTATCAGACATAACCACTTCTTTAGGTCGCGCTCCCTTATCCTCTTCACTCTCTTTTTCAGATTGTTCATTTTTCAGATAATTTTTAAACATTGTTTCACCATACTTAAATTGATTATCATCTTTTTTCTGATATTCAACTTTTGCATAATCAACTACTATATCGGGTTGAATCCCCTCTGCTTGTATAGATTTTCCACTGGGAGTATAATATATTCCTGTTGTAATCTTCATAGCTGAACGTTTATCTAAAGGATAAAACGTCTGTACAGAGCCTTTGCCATATGACTTTTGCCCCATTATAATAGCTCTTTTGTGATCCTGAAGAGCCCCTGCCACAATTTCAGAAGAAGAAGCTGAACCATTGTTTATTAAAACTATCATAGGTAAATTAGGAGCTTTGTCAGTATTTTTACTAGCTGAAAATATTTCTTCACTATTAGCTATTCTTCCTTTCGTTGAAACAACAACTTCTCCACCATTTAAAAAAATATCCAGCAACATCTATGGTAGTTGGCAACAATATTCCTCCTGGGTTATTTCTAAGATCGAGAATAATACCTTTTATTTTATCTTTATTTTTTTGTTCTAAATTATTCATTGCTTTTTTGAGCTCTGGATAAGCTTTCTCGCTGAAGGAACTGATTCTTAAATAAGCGATGTTATTATCTATATGAGACTTAACAGGATTAACCGTTACAATTTCTCTTGTTAATTCAAATTCAAGAGGCTTGGTTTCTCCATCTCTGACAACTGTAATTTTAACTTTTGTCCCTACTTCTCCTCTTAATTCTGCTAAAGCTTTATTAAATCCAAGACTACTAATAAAATCATCGTTGACCTTTACTATATAATCCCCTGCCTTTACTCCAGCTTTGTAGGCGGCTAAATCATCAATAGGCGAAATTACTTTTATCGCTCCGTTTTCAAATATAATTTCAACTCCAATACCAGCAAATTCTCCTTTAAAATTATTGACAAAATACTCCAAATCATCATCAATAATGTAACAAGAGTGTGGATCAAGAGAAGTTAGCATGCCTTCAATAGCAGCATCTATTAATTCTTGCTTTTTCGGCTCTTTAACATATTCTTTTTCTACTTTTTCAAATACTTCTTGAAAGCGCTTGTAATATTGCGTGTTAGACTCTGTTTGAAAAATAGCGAAAGTAGGGTTTGCTAGGAATAGCAACAATAATAAAAAACAATTTCTAATCATCTATTCTACAATAATTTTATAAAAGGGATATGTTACCTGAATTTATTATATCTTGCAATCGAAGAAGTAAGACAAGAACTACATAGTTTCAGATTAAGTAAACAAATAATACAAATTTTATTTTTAAATTACCCTAAATGATTTAGCTCTCTTAAGCTTTACACACGTATTTATACGATGATGCTGCTTCTCTCTAAAATTCATTTGTCTAGTTTAAGCTGAGAATTGGTATTAGACTCATTGAACAAATAAAGTTATTATTTTTCGATATGTATAGTATCAGCGCGTTTGGTTATGATTTCATCAACAAGGCCAAATTTTTTAGCATCTTCTGCGCTCATAAAATTATCCCTTTCGAGAGCATTATATACTTCCTCATAACTTCTTCCAGTATGATGACAATATATATTATTGATCATAGCTTTG
>JABDAD010000037.1:2175-2694 GCA_013289335.1 Alphaproteobacteria bacterium
TCCTTGAGATGTATCTCTGCATCAGTAGCTTGCCCTTGATAACCTCCACTTGGTTGATGTAGCATAACTCTTGCATTAGGTAAAATAAATCTTTTTCCTTTAGCTCCAGCGCATAAGATTAATGAACCAAATGAACAAGCTTGCCCAACACATAAAGTAGCGATATCAGGCTTAATATACTGCATAGTATCATATACAGAAAACCCAGATGTAATAATTCCTCCAGGAGAATTTATATACATATAAATCTCTTTGTCAGGATTTTCTGCTTCTAAAAATAATAGCTGCGCAACAATTAGTGTAGCCATATTATCTTCAAATTGACCACTTACAAAAATTATACGCTCTTTCAAAAGCCTAGAAAATATATCATAGGCTCTTTCACCCTTGCTCGTCTGTTCAACTACCATTGGAACATAAGACGTTAATTTATTAACATAATTTGTCATATCATTCATATTATTTAATTTGGAGGCCAGGGCCGGAATCGAACCGGCGATAGAGGATTTGCAGTCCACG